>JBGCES010000333.1:0-9373 GCA_045106545.1 Saprospiraceae bacterium | reverse complement strand
ATAATTTTTCAATTTGGTACAAACTGACCGATCGTACGAGAATTGGCGGTTATATTTCGCTAGGAGGCGTTGCGATTACGTTGGCAATTAATATTATTTTTATTCCGATTATTCAATATCCTGCGCCTGCGTGGGCAGCTTTGGCGTGTTATGGGTTTATGGCAGCAACGAGTTTTTATATTGGCAAAAAATACTATCCTGTACCTTATCCCATTCAGCGTATGTTGAGCTATATTCTAATTGCAGTCGGAGTATTTTCGTTAAATACGTTGCTTTTAGAAATGCTACAATTAGAGCAACTACCAAGTATAACCCTAATCAACACCGTCTTTTTCAGCGGTTATTTATTAGCGATGTATCTTTGGGAACGAAAGACTTTGTTGCGGTTTTTAGGATAGCATATCCTAACGAACACCTGCCGATTTGGTCTCTTTTTTAACTTGTAAATTCAAAATATTTCCCATTTGATAACAAGTCCGACAGCGTGCTTCATAGGATTCTTTTTCACCTAATAGCACCGTATCACCTTCTCCAGTCAACCGATAAGAATGGGTAGCTAAATTGCCACAATGCTGACAGATCGCATGGACTTTGGTAATGTATTCAGCTACTGCCAACATATTCGGAATAGGACCAAACGGCTTACCGCGAAAATCCATATCCAAGCCTGCTACAATCACACGAATACCACGCAATGCCAATGCCTCGCAGTGCTCTGTCAGTTCCATATCAAAAAACTGCGCTTCATCAATACCAACCACATTCACTTCTTCTGCAACTTTCAAAATCTCGCTGGAATGCGCAATCGGCTTGGAAAGAATGGAGTTCGCATTATGCGAAACAATTTCCTCCTTAGCGTAGCGCGTATCGATTTGGGGTTTAAATATTTCAACTTCCTGATTAGCGATCTTTGCCCGCCGCAGTCGGCGAATTAATTCCTCTGTTTTACCAGAAAACATAGAGCCGCAGACAACCTCAATCCAGCCGCTACGCTGTGCCTTAAAATGTGGTTCTAAAAACATTTGTTTAATATGTAATTATTATAATTGATGTGTAATTAGCAAATTTACCCACGTAGAGTAAAAATCAGCATGTTGTATTGCTTACTGCTTACACATTACTTTCTTACTTTTGTCGCATCATTTAAATGAAAATCAGCGTTAATAGTGATGATAACTATTTGACTGCTAACTCCCATTGCCTGACTCCTCGTAAAAATTCAAAACTAACGAAAAAATGGACATTCAGAAAGCTAAAATACTGTTAGAAAAAGTTAATGCTCTACTGAAAAGTGTCAGTATGGACGCAGATAATATTTCTAATATCGAGAAAGATTTAATGTTAAGCTATATTCGGCAATTGTATGATGCAGTATTGCTAGGAGATAATACTTCCATAGCGAAGGTGACTATACCTAAAAAAGCACCTAAAAAGACTAGACCGCCCGTTTTTGAAATTGAAAAAGAAGAACCTGCGCCACCGCCGCCGCCACGTATCAAAGTTCAACCAACACCTACTTATACACCACCGCGAATTATCGAAGTATCGGAATCACTAACCGATATGGCAGAACCTGCGGCGGCTACTCCACCAAAAGTCGTAGTAAAAAAAGAAGTACCACCGCCGCCTCCACCACCAAAAGCTCAACCTAAGCCTAAAACTACTCCACAAGCAGTTACGCCCAAAGGACAAGAAGGCTTGTTTGAGTTTAAAGCCGCTAAAGAATTATCGGAAAAATTAAGTGAACGTCCAATTCGGGACTTGACGAAGGCATTTGCTTTAAATGACAAATTGCTCTATGCTAACGAATTGTTTGGTAAAGAACTAGTCGTTTTTAACGAATCCATTCGTCAGCTCAATGGGATGCAAAATTTTGCGGAAGCAAAAGATTTTTTAAGCCAATTGGCAACTAAATACAAATGGACAAAAGGTGAGCGATCTAAAGTTGCCAAAGACTTTGTGAAACTTGTTCGACGCCGTTATGTATAAGCAAAGGAGAGGAAAGAGAAGAGACCGATAAACCTGAAAGAAGACAGACTTGAAAAATCAGACGCTAGAAAACTAACATTCAGCAATGTTATATAATGCCTCGTGTCTCGTGTCTAATATTTTCCATTTAGTGCTAAAAATTAAATTAATCTAACAATAATGAAGAAAATCGCAGTTTTTACTTCTGGAGGAGATGCACCAGGCATGAATGCTTGTATTCGTGCAGTAGTGCGCACCGCTCTAGCAAAGGGTATCGAAGTGATGGGCATCAAACGTGGCTATCAGGGTATGATTGAGGATGACTTTGTAGAAATGGGTCGGAGCAGTGTAAGTAATATTATCCAACAAGGTGGGACGATTTTATTTTCCGCGCGAAGCAAGGATTTCAGAACAGTAGAAGGAAGAAAAAAAGCCTATAAAAATTTACAAAAACACGGCATCGAAGGCATTGTAGTAATCGGTGGTGATGGTTCGTTTTCTGGAGCACAAGTATTTATGAATGAATACCCAGACATCTCAATGGTCGGTTGTCCTGGTACGATTGATAATGATTTGTACGGTACAGATTTTACAATTGGTTATGACACTGCGATCAATACCGCAATGAACATGATCGATAATATCAAGGATACTGCAAACGCGCATAATCGTTTGTTCTTTGTCGAAGTGATGGGACGTGATGCGGGATTTATTGCTTTGAATAGCGGTATCGCTACTGGAGCCGAAGCCATTCTAATTCCAGAAAGCAAAACGAACATTGATACCCTGATTGATACCCTCTGCAATGATGTGAAAAAGAAAAAAACCTCGGGTATTGTCATAGTAGCAGAAGGTGATGATGCAGGAGGCGCAATGGATATTGCTGAAAAAGTTAGACCGCGATTTGATGATTATGAAATTCGAGTTTCTATTTTAGGTCATATCCAGCGCGGTGGTCGCCCCACTTGTATGGAACGCGTGCGGGCGAGTAAGATGGGAGTAGGCGCAGTCAAAGCATTATTGAACGGAACAAAGGGAGTGATGATCGGTATTGTTGATAAAAAAATCACCGAAACACCTTTTAGTAAAGCGACTAAACACCACCAGGCGATTAATCCGATGCTGTTGGAATTAGTGGATATTTTATCGTAGTTCCATTAACTAACTATAAACTGATAATTGTGCTAATTCGTACCATTTGCCTTTTGCTGTGCAGTATTTTCTTTTTATCGCTTTCCGCGCAAAAAGCAACAAAAAAATGGAAAAAAGAACTCAACGCTCTGATTACGGAATCGGAAGTTTTTCAAAAGAGTTTTACTGGTTTTTATCTTACCGAGCACCACAGCGAAACGCCGCTTTATGAACACGCAGCAGATAAATATTATACTCCAGCTTCTAACACCAAACTATTCACTTTCTATACTGCACTAAATATACTCGGCGATACGCTGCCTACTTTTCATTATCAACAGTCGGATACTGCCATTGTCTTTTGGGGGACGGGCGATCCATCCTTTCTCAATCCTTATTTAACTACCGATAGCAGCGCACTGAATTTTTTTAAAAATAGTCCACTGCCACTACATTATTCCAATCACAATTTTCGCGACCAGCGTTTTGGTAGCGGTTGGGCATGGGATGATTATGCGTATAGCTATCAACCCGAGCGCTGTGGCTTTCCCATTTATGGAAATGTAGTCATTTTCGATCGCGAAGAAGGACAGGCAAATTTTAAAGTATTACCTAACTTTTTTCATGATGCCGTGCGTTTAAATCCTAACCTTGATGCTAAATATGCACGTTTCGTCCGTTTAGAAAATAAAAATATTTTTGAATGTAATAGTCAAGCGTTAACGGGAAAACCGTTTGTGCGCGAGCGGCCATTTATTTATGATGAAACTGTTTTTAGAAATTTACTGGGCGAAGCAAGTGGAAAAACTATTCATCCGTTTGATGGCTATTTGCAAGTAGATAGCATCCAAACTTTTTATAGCAATACACCTGCTGACAGCTTGTATCGTTTACTCTTACAAGACAGCGACAATTTTGTTGCTGAACAACTTTTGCTAACTTGTTCCAATCAAGTATTTGGTACTCAAAATACGGAACAGATTATCGAATATGCTACTGAAAATTTCCTAATGGATTTACCAGATAAACCCATTTGGCGAGATGGATCGGGACTCTCCCGTTACAACCTTTTCACTCCGCGTAGTATCGTAAAGTTGCTCCAAAATATTTATAAAAAACTTCCGCAAAATCGCGTTTTCGCACTCTTTCCAGCTGGTGGCGAATCAGGAACAATCGAAGATTGGTATGCAGGAGAAGATCAACCTTATGTATATGCAAAAACAGGAACATTGAGTAATAAACATTGTTTGAGTGGCTATCTCCGTACTAAAAGTGGGCAAGTGTTAATCTTTAGTTTTATGCACAATAACTATGTGGATGGAACGAAACCGATTAAAGAAGAAATGGAAAAAGTCTTGGAATGGATAAGGGAAAATTGGTAGTTGCTAGTCTGTCCATATTTGAAAATCAAATGCTATTGAAAAAGTGCGGTCCAATTCGCGTTAATAGTCGATATTTTGAAAATATCGTTCATTTTTAAATGACTACCTTTGCGCCACTTTTACCCAATATTTGAACGACTTTTACCACGATGAGCAATAGAAATAAATTAAAGAAATTCGCTGAGATTCTAACCTTTCCCAATGTCTATGAAAATGTGGATATGAAAAATCCACGGATCGAAGATACTGCGCAGCAGGTGATTGAAATGAAGGGCAAATGGAATGAAAAACATTTCAAAAATGACCACCCGATTACGCTAGAATTAGCGTGTGGTCGTGGTGAATATACGTTACAGCTGGCGCGAAAATATCCCAACCGTAATTTTATTGGCGTGGATATAAAAGGTGCGCGCATCTGGCAAGGAGCAAAAATTGCTTTGGAAGAAAAATTAGATAATGCCGCTTTTTTACGAACACGAATTGAATTGATTGAGCATTTCTTTACTAAGGGTGAAGTCAGTGAGATTTGGATTACTTTCCCCGATCCCTTCCTACGCAACAGCAAGTCTAATCGGCGTTTAACTTCCCCTCCATTTTTGGATCGCTACCAAAAATTTCTTGATCCCGCAGGCTTCATTCACCTCAAAACTGACTCGCCCGAATTGTATGAATTTACCTTAGAAACGGAAAGTGAATACGATAAAATCGAAATGTTGTATAATGATGATGACATCTATAGCAAACAACTTCCAATGGCAGAATTAGATTTTAAAACCTATTATGAAAAAATGCACCTCGCCAACGGAAAAACGATAAAATACGTACGACTCAAGTATGTGTAAATGTAGTATCATGCTGTATAAAAGGATTAAAAAAAACAGCTTTCAAACCACCTTCGAACAACCCCGTAATGCTACGGGACAGGCTTTTCAAACCACCTTTACACTACTTTCTGTCAATGAATACCACCTACCAAACTCCCCCTTCTGAAATCCTCAATTTAATTAATGTTCCTTATTCTCCCTTAGCACGTTTGAGTCCAAATCGACAATGGATGTTGTTGCTTGGTCGCCCAAGTATGCCGCCGATTGAAGAAGTAGCACAAGAAGAATTAAGATTGGCAGGTTTACGAATTAATCCACAAACCAATGGAGCAAGTCGTTCGCTATACTACAACAATATTACCCGTAAATCAATAACCACAGGCGAGGAGGTTATTTTTAAAAATCAACCCCACAATCCCCGCTACGAAAATTTTTCGTGGTCACCCGATAGTCAACAATTTGCATTTACCCATTCTACCGAAAAAAATATCGAATTATGGATTGGTAACGTTGTTGAGGCTAAAGTCCAAAAAGTGACGTCAGCTATTATCAATGATGCAATCACAGGATTGCCTTACCGTTGGTTTTCTGATTCTAAAACACTGATTTATCGTTCCATTATTGCTAATCGTACCGAACGACCGCGACCAACGGCTATTCCTGCTGGTCCTACTATCCAAGTCAATGAAGGCGGTACTGCTCCGCTACGTACTTACCAAGATTTACTAAAAAGTAAGTTCGACGAACAACAGTTTGCGTATTTTACTACGGGCGAATTACATTTATATCATACCGCAACGAAGACAAAGGAATTATTTTTACCTCAGGGTATTTACAGTTCATTTAGTCCTTCTCCCGATGGGAAATATATTTTAGTAGTAGAAATGAAACATCCTTTTTCCCACCTCGTTCCATACGACCGTTTTCCTAAAACAGTGAATATTTTCACACCTAAAGGGCAACGAATCAAAACTTTGGCAGAAATTCCTGCTGCTGAAAACATCCCTAAAGGTTTTGGTGCCGTGCGAACTGGTGCACGTAATTTTTCGTGGCGTTCGGACAAGCCCTCTGCCTTATATTGGGTAGAAGCACAAGATGGAGGTGATCCGAAACGAGAAGTAGCCTATCGAGAAAAGTTATTTTCTCTCGAACCGCCCTTTGCGCAACAAGCACAAGCCGTTTTAAAATTACAAAAACGCTACGGTGGTGTCGTTTGGGGAGATGATCGTATGGCTTTAATCGTAGAATGGCAGTGGCAAAATCGGCAAATTATTACTTCTCGTTGGCAACCTGCAGCACCTGCGATGGGTAAAACGGTTTGGTTTGATCGCTCGTGGGAAGATCGCTACAATGATCCTGGAACATTTAAAACCCACACCAACAAAAATGGAAGAGCAGTCTTAACGATTAATAAAAAAGAGCAGTGCCTATACCTAATGGGAACGGGTGCATCGCCACAGGGTAATCAGCCTTTTGTAGATAAATTTTTTATTAAAAACCAGCAGACAGCGCGCATTTGGCAGTCAGCTGCGCCTTTCTATGAATTTCCAATTACGTTTATTGATAGTTCAAATAAACAGCTATTACTCCGACGCGAGTCAGTAGAAAAACCGCCAAATTATTTTATTAAAAACTTAGAGAGAGATACTTTACAACAAATTACGACCTACCCCAATCCTTATCAATCACTTAGCGGCGTACAAAAGCAAGTAGTCAAATATCAACGTGCTGATGGCGTAGAATTACGTGGAAAATTATACTTGCCAGCTGATTATCAAATTGGAAAAGATGAACCGCTCCCGGTATTAATGTGGGCGTATCCACGAGAATTCAAAACCAAAGACGCAGCGGGACAGATGAATAATTCTCCATATGAATTTTTCCGTTTGAGTTGGGCATCACCGCTACCGTGGGTATTACGAGGTTACGCGATCTTTGACGATTTTAGCATGCCGATTATTGGCGAGGAAGAAGAAGAGCCTAACGAGACCTTTATCGAACAGTTACAGTCGGGTGCTCAAGCTGCCATCGATCAATTGGTTAAAATGGGCGTAGCCGATCCACAGCGGATTGCGGTCGGTGGACACTCCTATGGTGCGTTTATGACGGCAAACTTATTAGCGCATACCAATTTATTCGCTGCAGGAATCGCACGAAGTGGTGCGTACAATCGAACCTTAACTCCTTTTGGTTTTCAAGCAGAAGAAAGAACGCTATGGGAAGCACCAGAGGTTTATCAAAAAATGTCTCCCTTCAATTATGTAGATAAAATTAAAACGCCATTACTACTGATCCATGGTAACGCCGACAACAATGCAGGAACTTATCCGATGCAAAGTGAGCGATTTTTTAAAGCATTGAAAGGTCATGGCGCAACAACCCGGCTGGTGCTGTTACCACACGAAAGTCATGGCTACCGCGCGAAAGAATCTGTTTTTCATACCCTCTGGGAAATGGATGAATGGTTGGAGAAGTACGTTAAAAATAAGTTATAAAGCGAAGGAATGTATTGATAAAAATTAAATTAGAATAATTTTACATATCACAACAAATGTGATGATTTCGGAGTTTTAATAACGTTTTGAATTTCAAATTAAAGTATTAGTTAAACTCAATTATTTATCAAATAACACATTTTATGCAATCATTATTCAAACTGACGCTTTCGCTTTTAGCGACTATATTATTAACATCGGCAGCTTTCGCACAAGGTTTAGAGGTAGGCGATACTGCTCCTGATTTTAAATTAAAAAATATCGATGGCAAAATGGTTAGCCTGAGTGACTATCCTGATGCTAAAGGTTTCGTTATTACTTTCACTTGTAATACTTGTCCTTTTGCAGTGATGTACGAAGACCGTTTCGTAGAATTACACAATAAATATGCAAAAAGAGGCTATCCTGTAATCGCTATCAATCCAAACGATCCCGAAGTAAAAGTAGGTGATAATTTTGCTGCCATGAAAGCGCGTGCAAAAGAGAAAAACTTTCCATTCGCTTATGTTTTGGACGAAGGGCAAAAAGTATATCCACAGTTTGGGGCGACTCGCACACCGCATATTTATGTACTAGATGCTAATCGCACTGTCCAGTACATTGGTGCTTTAGATGACAATGCACAAGATGCAACGCAAGTAACGGAGCGTTACGTAGAAAATGCCATTGCAAAGTTAGTTGCGGGTCAGAAGCCAGATCCAGCGATGACGAAAGCGATTGGTTGTACGATTAAAGTGAAGCGATAGATACTGTAATACAGACATTCTTGTCTGTGAAATACAATTATGGTGATCAAAAAAAAGCGTTTCGGTAAATTACCGAAACGCTTTTTTAATTTGTCTTATCTACAAAAAAATAAATTTTTAATTTTTTATGCTAGAAGTGAATGTCGCTCCACTTTTACATTTTAAATTTTGCGGTTTTACATTTTACATTTTCCTAGTCCGCCACTAAAGTTCCCACCTGTTCACCTTGCACAATTTTCCGCAAATTCTCTGGTTCATTAATATCAAAAACGATAATTGGGAGATTGTTTTCTTGGCAGAGTGTAAATGCTGTTTTATCCATCACGTTTAAACCCAATCTCAATACTTTTTCAAAGGAAATTTTATCAAACTTGATCGCATTTGGATCTTTTTCTGGATCGGCAGTATAAACCCCATCTACACGTGTTCCTTTTAAAATCACATCTGCATTGATTTGATTTGCACGCAAAGCAGCAGCAGAATCAGTCGTAAAAAATGGTGCGCCCGTGCCCGCAGAGAAAATAAGCACCCGCTTTTTTTCTAAGTGCCGAATTGCACGGCGGCGAATATATGGTTCGGCTACTTCTTTCATTTCAATAGCAGAAATTAGGCGCGTTTTTACACCAATGCTTTCCAATGAACTTTGCAATGCCATTCCATTAATCACAGTCGCTAACATACCCATGTAATCTCCCTGAATACGCTCAATTCCAGAATCTTTTGCTTGTAATCCGCGAAAAATATTTCCGCCACCAATTACAATTGCAATTTCTACATCGTGCGAATGCAGTTCTTTGATTTGTTCGGCATAATGCCGTAACATAAAG
>JBGCES010000332.1:0-3004 GCA_045106545.1 Saprospiraceae bacterium | reverse complement strand
ACATTTTGTGACGGTCTCTTTTTGCACTATACATCGTTAAAAAGCCTCGTCGTAAAAAGACTATGACTACGTTTTTTGCCTTGTCTAGCACAAAAATAGCCTCAGTCAAAAATGACGATTATTTCACGTTAACTACTTACTGCAACTTCTTACGCAATATTTTTCGAGCCAAGAAAATGCGACTTTTCACTGTCCCCATTGGTATGTTTAAGTGAGAACTGATTTCTTCATAAGAATAACCTTGATAAAGCATTAGAAATGGAATTTTGATTGTCGTACTAAGAAGTTCAACGATACTTTTTAACTCTTCCATCGCTATATTAGCTGCACCAGCGTTTTTATTCGTTTTTTCAGCATTGATTTTACGCAGGTTAGACATCCGCTCAGAGCGAGTTACCACCTTACGATAACTATTGATGAACGTGTTACGCAATACAATGCCACTCCAAGCTTTGAAATTAGATCCAGCCTGAAATTTCTCTTCATTTTGTAATAGTTTGATAATGGTTTCTTGCGTTAGATCTTCTGCTTCAATTTTTGATTGAGTCAATTTGAACGCGAGGTGATTTAAGTACTTTTGGTGGGAAAGGATTTGTTTGTGAAATTCAGTTTGTACAGTCATGCGGTGAAATTTTTTATGTGAATCAAGATTCTAATAAATGAACGTACCTAAAATATACTCTTTGAAAAAAGAGCGAAATATTTAAGGTTAGGGATTAGGCAATTAATAAAGTACCTAAAATGGCGAGGCTATTTTTTCTTTAGGCAATACCTGCTCCGAAGAATTTCGGAGGCAAAATTTTTCCGCATAACTTGTCCCGACGCTTGTCTCGGGAGGTAGCTACGTGGAAAAATTTTAACGCAGCAAAAAGGAAAAAAGCCTGCCCCGATGCTTGTCTCGGGGAGTTCGTCAGATGGGTAGGTTATTATTTTCCTAGTCCCTGAGTGCAATTTTAGAATGTTTTCACGATAAAGTTCACCTCATATAATATTGAGCAATTTATGAGGAAATTTTTCCACGACTTACAATGACAGAATTGGTAAATGATAGAATGAATGAATTTACACTGATAGTCAGGCAATTATGATTATTTTGTTGTTGTTGTTGTTGTTGTTGAATTAAGCCTGTCAACCTACTTACATTTGCTTAATTCTTATACTTCCTACCCAAACGGCTGATAATCTACCACCAATACCGTCGCATCGCCATTAATCCGTTTGTATTGCTCCATCACATTTTCTGCTACGCGTTCTACCGAAAAATCTGCTACTAAATCCGCTGATTTCACTTGTTCCTTCACACCATCTGTACACAAAACAAAACGACTTCGTTGCTGCGTAGGTAAGGTAGTTACCTCCATAATCGGTAAATCATAATCGCCCACTTTTCCGCTGTATTGTGTTAATTTTCTAAAATGTGGTTGGCAAACGTAAGCGTGCGTATCGCCGATGCCGAGATAGAAAATTTTACCTGGAGTCAGTCGCAAAAAACTCATAACTATGCCACCTTCTACGGGACGATCGCGCAGCAAATGATGGCATTCTTCGGCGAGTTGTAATAAGGGCAAATCAGCGTGACTTTGCAAATAATCTTTCACGACTGTAGCTAAAACTGCGGCGGAAGTGCCACGTCCTTCGCCATCGATTAGGGCAACGAGTACTTTATCACCTTCGTATTCTTTGATCAAAAAAGCATCGCCGTTGGTAGTAGCATTTTGGTGAGCGAGAGAAATAGCGTGCGGAGAGAAGATGTTTCTGGAAAGCGGTAGATGTTTTTTTAACACAAAAGTCGCTCCACGTGGAGTGGGAGCAATAATATTAAAATCATCCAGATAACGCGGCGCGTGACTAATGCCTAATTCTGGTAGATGAAAGTTGGTTTTTCCATCCTTGATGGCTTGCCAGAGCCAGCTGTTTACCCCTTTTTCATTGTCCAGCAATATTTTTAAGGTGCGTCCGCGATTGATGCTGCCTGCTTGGATGAGAATACCGGGAGTAGTACGTAAGTTATATTGTCCGACTTCGAGGAGTGCCGCTGCGATTTGGTCGGCATCGGTAACTGAAAAACCGAGCGACTGCGCAAATTTACGGGTCGTTTGTCCGACTGTTTCTAAATCTTGTAACGTTTTGGCGTAGAAGGAAAAACCGCGTTTGGTCATGGAAGAGGGATTATGGATATTGGATTCTGGATGTTGGATAGAATACGTCCAATATCCAGAATCCAAATTCCAATATCCTATTTATACTGCAAATGCCGAATAGTATAGTAAAAAATACTACCATAACCAATCGACAGTAGAGAATGAAACGCGAGAAAAGTACTATCGTTCAAATAGATGCCGCCCAAAACACCACCAAGGAAGTATAAACTTAATAGTCCTTCAAAAATCGTTGTCCACGAAATCTTATCAGAAAGGTATTTTCCTTTTTTGAAATTGTCGGTAATGCCTTGAATGTTGAACTTCGGTGTACGTACAAATGGCGATTTTTTACCCCGATAACCTTGTAATACGGCAACGGTATTGTGCAACGAAAGCCCCATTGATAAAGCGAGGAAAACTGGAAAGAGTAGCACAAATTTCCCGACCAGTTTTAAATAAGATTGTTGACTTATTTCTGCGTTGACATTGGCAACATAATAGACTGCCATAACGGATAATAATCCTACTAAGAAGTACGCAAAGAACTGAATATCAATGCCTAATTCTCCTAAAAAGAACAATAAAGGCACACTAAATACGCCTGCAATAAAGACAAAAATGAAAATAGAACTAGCGAGTAAATGCCCAGTGGCATGAATTTTTTGTGCAAAATTCAAATTAGATTTCCACACGGTTGGTAGCATCTTCTTCGCTGTCTCTGCGCCACCTTTCATCCAACGAAATTGCTGAGATTTTAAACTATTCATTTCGGCAGGTAATTCCGCAGGAGAACCAACTTTTTCGAGATACATAATTTCCCAACCTTTCAATTGTGCGCGAATACTCAAATCTAAATCTTCGGT
>JBGCES010000331.1:0-2760 GCA_045106545.1 Saprospiraceae bacterium | reverse complement strand
AATTTGACGAAGAAGGACAGTTACAGGATGATAACGAATTTGGAAAACATTTCACTTTTCGCATAGGTGGTAATAACGCTGCCACACGCCGCTCTTTTGTATCGAACGCCGATGAAAACTATATGCTCGACGATTTTGAGTGGTTTTATTTTCCGCCGACTGATCGTTGGGGATTGCGCAAATACGACGGCACTATTCAAATCGAACCGACCTTTGATTATATTCAAATCGAACGCGATTTAGGGTTTACTTTAGTGGGAATTGATAAACTGGAACGTGCCAATTTTGACCGTACTTCTTATCGTTTTGAAATGGTATATGGTTTAGTGAAAAACGAAGTCGGGTTGCTGGTGACGGAAGTGGATTTCTTGGATGTGCGGCTTGGTGAGTGTGATAGTGGACTACCTGCTGCGCGGGGTGTTTTTTCTAACGGGCGACAGGGCTTGGTGAGTAATATTGGTAAAATTCTCCGCAAGGATTACGCCTTTATTGGCGAATTTGAAAATGGGCTGGCGCGTATGAGCGTACGCGGAAAATTGTCAGGCGCATTCGATCCCGATCACCCTTTAGAATTGGTGCAAACCTATCTCTCCCGCTTTCTTTCTACCAATTACCTGACCGATTACACCCAACACGATCGCGACTTTGAACGTACTGCGCAACTGGTCTGCGACGATTGCGAATGGGGCTATATCGACACGGCGGGACAGATCGCAGTACAGCCCAATTATACCTTCGCTCGCGACTTTACGAACGAGGTCGGCATCGTCGAATGTAAAGGAAAAAAAGGGATGATTAATCTAAGTGGGGAGACCTTAATTCCTTGCGATTATGATGGTATTGACTTCTTGGAAAATACCGATAATCAAATTGTAAAAGTTTTCGTTGAACAACCAAAATACGGCTTAATCGACACGCTCGGACAACTCACGGTCAGCGCGACTTACGACGAAGTCGGCTCGTTTAGTGAAGGACGCTTGGCGGTACGGCGCAATAACTTATGGGGATTTGTGGATGCGAATGGATTGGAAGTCATTCCTTGTCGCTTTCGCCAAGTCAATAATTTTAGCGAAAGCAAAGCGAGTGTAAAATTGGGGCGAAAATGGGGTTTTATTGATAAACAAGGAGAGTTAGAAATTGCCGCAGAATACAATCGGGCGGGCAACTTTCATAATGGTTTGGCGTGGATTTATACGGGCGGCGATTATGGTTATCTGAATCAAACGGGCGAGTTCGTTATTCCAGCAGAATTAGATAAAGCTTTCGATTTTAATAATGGCATTGCGCGGGTTGCCGTTGACGGCGAATATGGCTTAATTGACACTACGGGTAGTTATATTTTACGCCCCAAATATTCTAATATTGATCCCTTTGATGAAAATGGATTAGCGATTGTCCGCTACGGAAACAACCGCATTCAATACGGCATTATCGACCAGAATGGACGACAACTCAATGATAAAAATTATCGTTCCGTTAAGCCGTTTAAAGAAGGTTTTTCGGCTGTAAAGTATAAAGATGATTATGGTTTTATAAATACTTTTGGTAAACTAGTGATACCCGCCGAGTATTCAAAAGTCGCTGATTTTCAAGAAGATAGAGTCGCCGTACAGCAAAACGGGCAGTGTGGCTATTTGCGTCCTGACGGTTCGATTGTTGTTGATTTGAAATATAGTAAATGCCTTGATTTTAAAGATGGAAAAGCCGTGGTTTACAAAGGTTCGCGCAAAGCAGGTTTAGTTGATGCCGAAGGCAACGAACTCATCGAACCGAGCCTCAATAAGCTCATCAATTTTTCCGAAAATCGCGGTCTCGTACGCGACGAGAAATACCGCTTTTACTACATCACGGATCAAGCCCGCATTTATGATGGTTTCTACCAAAAAGCAACGCCTTTTCAGCACGGCGTAGCAGTCGTGCAAATGGATGGCAAATGGGGCATTATCAATCAAAAAGGCATCGAGATTATCCCACCTAAATACGACCGCATCGAGTCATTTGAAAATGGCTATGCCCGCGTTCGCATTCGCGGTTTTAATGGTTTGACCAATCTCAAAGGCGAACTCATTGTCGAACCCGATTATGAATACATTAGCTATGCGGGCGAAGGTCTATTTCGCGTAGAACAAGGCGATAAGATTGGGTATTTTAATTCAGTGGGGGAGTGGGTTTATGAGTTGGCGGAATAAAATTTTAAAAAGTAGGTTGACCGAATGATGCATATCATTCACCGATAGAATTTACCCAAGAGCCGATTACTCCTAAAAAGAGCGCAGAAAAGCAGTATTTTTGAATCATGAATACGACTGCGCCATTATCTACCAATTTAGTTTCCCCTAGCGAAGGGATGCCTCTGAAGATTGGTACTTTTATTCTGATATTTGCCTTATACTTCTTCGTACAAATTCCCTTGCAACAACTCGCGACCTACGACACACTTGCAGCGTTCATTGCCAAGTACACTTCTTTCAAGGCACTCCTGCTGATTTCGATGAGTTTTATGGTGTTTTTGGGTCAGGCGTTAGGCGTTTATCTGGTTTGTTACTACACCTACAAGCGTTATCCAATCGTTCTAACGGTTGCCCTATCTTTATTGGTTTGGTTGAGTACGACTTCGGTTCGTTACTTATCTGATCAGGTCATTTTTCAATGGTGGTTTGGGATTCATAATTATACCAATGATCCTTCGCTACTATATTACTTTGTGGATAATATTTATTGGGGAGGGAACTGCTGTATGTTTGGTGTGGTCATTTATTT
>JBGCES010000330.1:0-18714 GCA_045106545.1 Saprospiraceae bacterium | reverse complement strand
GAGACCAAACAATGTGAGCAAGATGTACGTCCTGTATTAGAAGATTTGCTAACCCTCGAATTTATTCATATAGTAAATTAAAATAGCAGTCATCTAATTTATTCGAGATTTAAGTAACCAGTAATTTTTCATAATTTCTTTATGTTAGAAAAACACTTGCGATACTTATCTCAACCTCCTGGTTTCTTTCATCACTCGGAGCTATCTTACTAGTGGTCATAGCTGGTGTATAGGTTGATTTATCCATTTATTGAGCATTGAGATAAAGCTAATACATGAACTCAATTAAAAAACAATATAATTATACCGTTTTTGGATTGCAAATCCGATCTTCCATTCCGCTTACTGGTTTTCATCACTCGGTCTCTACAGAAACATTTGATGTAAATATCAATTTGGGAAAGATAAAACCTCCCAAAACTGACATCAATGATGCAATCTATTTGGATGGATTGATATATCATCCTACGTTTTGTTACCTCAGTCTTCCTGATGGTGGAGGACAATTTTTTATAAAAAAACAAGCGGAACAAACTGAAGTCATCATTGATTTTGATGACCCCGCCAAGAAACAGACTTTACTAGCATATTTTTATGGAACTGGCTTATCAGCTATTTTACAGCTAAATAATCAATTCGCGATTCATGCTTCGGGCGTGATTATCGACGGAGAACTCGTCCTGTTTTGTGGTGAATCAGGAGTAGGCAAATCCACTACCGCTGCCTACCTAAAATCGAAGGGATATCCGCTATTTACGGATGATAAATGCGTTTTATTCTCCTGTAAAAAGCAAGATCAATGGTTTGCTCATCCTAGTTTACAAATTGTTCGTTTATGGAATGATGCGATAGAACACTTACCCCAAAAGGATTTTTTAACCGATCCCGTGGCTGTCGTTTACAACCAAGAAAAACAACAGTTTAAAATAAAATCTACCGAAGTTGTAAAAAACACTCCTCCACTACGTAAGATTTATATCCTATCTAAAGATACCGAACAGACTAAGATAGAAAGCAGATCACTGCAAGGAATAGAAAAAATGCGACACCTCCAGGAGCAGATTTTTCGCCGTTTTATGGTCAGTGGATTTCAGCGAGAAAAAGTACTTTGGGCAATGATTAGCCGATTGGCAATGGATATTCCAGTTGAATTAATTAAACGTCCAAGCGAAGGTAACATCTCTGATTTTGGAATATTCATAGAAGATTTACTCCATCAATATAGTTATTGATAGCCGTCAAAAAAATTAGCAAACTTAACAAAGCATTGTTTTTTATAACAGATTTAATACGTTTAAATTTTTATATTCGCTAATTTTTTTGTATCTAACCACTTACTGCTACAATAACTTTAATCTTCTAATTACATGACAACGAACGTAAAAACACCCCAATCCATCGCAGATATTTATGATTCAAAACCCGTTGATGCCTTTCTAAAACACTTATATAAAACGGGTGGAATGCACATTGGTACCTATAAAAAAGGTAAAAAAAATCCAGCTGATGGTGCTAATAATACCACCTTACGCCTGATTCGGTTTCTACCCAACATTAAAAAGAAAACGCGTATGCTGATCCTTGGATCGGATTATGGCGCGGCGGCACGGTATATCGTAGAAAAATACAACTGTAAAGTGGATTGCCTGAATATCAGCGAATTACAAAATAAGTTCAACCGCAAACAGGCAGAGGCAGATGAACTAGATGATTACCTGACGGTGAACAAAGGCGTGTTTGCCAAAACACCTTTTGAACGCGAAACCTATGATATTATCTGGTCACAAGATGCGCTTTACTACAGTAAGGAAAAGTTAAAAATCTTCCGAGAAGTCGTTCGGTTATTACAACCAGAAGGTCGCTTTATCTTTACCGACATCATGCTGAATAGCGAAGAATCAATACCAGAATTGAAAAAATTGCTCCCTGCCATTCATTTTAAAAACATGGCGACGGAAGATCAATATAAAAAGCTATCTAGTCGAGTTGATTTAGAACGCGCCTATCTTCGTACCATTCCAGAGCAATTAGTTACCCACTTTGAGAATGTACTCAGCAAAGTAGAATCCGATCAAAAGGAGCTGATTGAAAAGTCAAATAAAAAAACCGTAGAAACACAGACCGAGGAGTTGAAAGGCTGGTTGACTGCAGCTGAGAGTGGTTATTTGAGTTGGGGAATTATGATGTTTCAAAAACGGAATGTGTAAAAGAGTTAATCATAAAAATCTAAAACTAATTTTTAGAAAATTGATTATAAAAAGGTAGCAAGTTGTCTTGCTGCCTTTTTTGTGTAAAATATACTTTTGTGTTAGAAGAATAACCTATGCTAAAAATTGCATATAGCCCCATCTATCGCTACTCCGTCCCGCCCAAACATCGCTTTCCGATGGACAAATACACGCTGTTGCCCGAGCAGCTGCTCTACGAAGGTACCGTAACCGAGGATAATTTTTTTCATCCCGAACCACTTACCGAAGAAGTTATCCTCTGGACGCATACCACTGAATATTGGAATAAACTAAAAAATCAGGAACTGACTCGCAAGGAAATTCGCGCAATTGGTTTCCCAATGTCAGAACAATTGGTAACGCGCGGTACGCACATTGCGAACGGCACCGTGCAGTGTGCATTATTTGCACAACAATATGGGGTGGCGCTAAATGTGGCGGGCGGTACACATCATTCGTTTACCGACCGAGGAGAAGGATTTTGTTTACTCAATGATATTGGTATTGCCGCCAATTTTTTATTGAGAAAAAAGCTAGCGCAAAAAATCTTAGTCGTAGATTTAGATGTTCATCAGGGCAACGGTACGGCGGAGATTTTTCAAAACGAACCTCGTGTTTTCACTTTTAGTATGCACGGCGCAAAAAACTATCCGCATCGCAAAGAAAAATCTGATTTGGATATTGGTTTGCCTGACAAAACGCCCGATGAACCTTATTTATCCCAACTTCGCAGTACCTTAACGCGTTTAATGGACGAAGTACAACCTGATATCGTCTTTTATTTATCAGGGGTAGATGTTTTGGCGACGGATAAATTAGGTCGTTTAGGGATGTCCATTCAGGGTTGTAAAGAAAGAGATCGCTTTGTCTTTGAAACTTGTAAAGAGTATGAAATTCCTGTGGCAGTAAGTATGGGTGGTGGTTATTCCGAGCGCATTGCGCACATCATCGAAGCGCACGCTAATACATTCCGCTTGGCAGCAGATATTTTCTTTTGAAATAAACGAACATTACTTTAATATTGTCGAAAAAATAAATCTACATTTGAAATTTAAACCTGTTGATGAAATCTACGCGGTAGCGGTAAACTACGAGATAGAAACTATTGCAGGAATAATTAATTTGCGGAAACTTGTTAGCAGCAGCCTTTTAATATGACAGAATCGAAAAATAAATTGTTGGTAGCGGCAGAGGCTTTTATTACCAATTTTTTTAAAAATCGGATTGGTGCCGAGTACGTTTTCCACGACTTTAATCATACTAGTAATGTCGTGCAATCAGTACTGGAGATTAGTGCACATTATAATCTAACTGCCAAACAACTCGAAATACTGCAACTTTCTGCTTGGTTTCACGACACAGGTTATGAACAAGGGCGCGAGAATCACGAACAACGAGGTTGCGAAAATCTCAAGCGTTTTCTGCATCCTTACGACTATGCAGAAGAAGATAGCCAACAGATCGAGGCGTGTATTATGGCTACGGCAATCCCACAACGTCCGAATAATTTATTGGAAGAAATTATTTGTGATGCCGATTTAAGTCATTTGGGTAAAGATATTTATTGGGATCGTTGTGGTCGAGTCAGACAGGAGTTGCTGATGACCCGCTCAGTAGTCATGTCCGAACAAGAATGGGTAGAATTTGAATTGGAATTTATGAACAACCATAAGTACCACACCTCAGTAGCCGAAAAACTGTACGGAAAGAACAAAGAACGCCACATCCGCCAGTTATTAAAACAACAATCGCGCTTAAATCCTGCGCTCGAATCTATGGACGATCTCGCCGAACGCGATAAGAAAAAAAAGAAGAAAAAAAAGAAAAAACTCAAAGCCGCCATGCGGGGCGATGCCTCGGAAATCAAGGATATACGTCTAGGACGTGGAGTGGAAACGATGTATCGCACCACTTATCGTACCCACGTTAATTTGAGTTCGATTGCAGATAACAAAGCGAATATTATGCTAAGTATCAACGCGATCATTATCTCTATTATCCTCTCCACGATGGTGCCCAAATTTGCCGTCAATCCCTCCTTGGTCGTACCAACGCTCGTTTTATTAACGGTTTGCTTAACCGCAATGGTTTTTGCCGTTTTATCTACTCGCCCTAAAATTACGGAAGGGAAATTCACCCGCGAAGACATTGAACACAAGCGTTCTAATCTGCTCTTTTTTGGTAATTTTTACAATATGCAGTTGAATGACTTTGAATGGGGTATGAACGAAATGATCCGAGATAGCGACTTTCTTTATTCTTCTATGACGCGCGATTTATATTTCTTAGGCATTGTACTCGCCAAAAAATACCGTTATTTGAGTTATTGCTATAATGTATTCATGTACGGTCTCATTATCGCTACGATTACTTTTGGGATTGCGTTTGCTTTGTGATTCGCTACGAGGTTGATTTCTACTACCTCGTAGCTTAAAGCAAGATATAATCTACGCGGTAGCAGAAAGCTACGGCGTAGAGAGGAGCTACTAAATTCCCTATTATTTAGTCCAACTCAACGATAAATCAATTAAAAAAGCCTGTATCATTTCATCAAGAAACGATACAGGCTTTTAAAGTTTGTAATAAAAAGTTCAAAGTTTACAGTTACCCTTCTTACTTGTATAATAATACCTGATTAAACTATCTGTTAATAGGTTTCATATGGCATAAGTGCAACTACCAACTAAAAACTTCTAACTACCAACTCCTAATTATTGAGCTACTTTTACTTCAGCATCAGCACCAGCGTCAACTTTACCTTTCAAGTAAATGAAAGATTGAGCAGGGTTAGTATTAGCAGTGATTGTAACTTTTTGGTTACGGTCACCTTTCTTATTTTTAGAGTTGAACTCTACAGTAATCTCACCTGCTTCACCTGGAGCGATTGGTTCTTTTGGCCATTGTGGAACAGTACATCCACAGCTACCTTTAGCGTTACTCAAGATTAATGGCTCGCTACCTGTGTTAGTAAAAGCATAAGTGTGAGCAACTTTTTCACCTTCAGTTACTGTACCGAAATCAAATTCAGTCTCAGCAAAAGTCATGGTAGTAGTTGGACCAGCAGGTGCAGCGGGTGCAGCAGCAGGCGTTGCAGTAGGTGCAGCAGCGTTAGGTTGTACAGTTTGTACAGCCGCTTCAGCTTCAGCCTGAGCAGCAGTCTTGTCGTCACCACAGCTTGTCATTAATGCAACTGCGAATAATGCGAATAATGCAGATTTTAATACTTTCAACATAATTTTAATATTGATTTAAATGAATAATGTTATTGTAATTTGCCGCAAAGGTAAAAATATCCATTGCAAGCAATGAAAAAGTTTATAAAAAATATTTTGTTCCAGTTTTGTGGTAACGACCTCTCTTACTAGGGTCTGTGTGAAGATAAGTGCTGTCGATTAACGTTTGAGATTCGTTTTAGTTTTGATACTACAAAGGTAAGTAATCTGTCGAAAATCAGTGTCAACGCGCTTTCAATAATTGTTAAACAGTTGTTAATGGCGCACAATTATCTCGACTTTGACCATTCAAATAGCAGTCGTAAGAGCTAATTGATAGTTAAATATTTTATAACTTAGGAACGACGAAATAATCAAATGAGCAGTTAAAGGAAGTTAGATAAGGTTTTCAATACTACATAATGCCAATAGAAGTGTACACTTTTTGGTAATATTTCTGGTAAAAATCTTCTAAAACGTCATGTTTATCGAAATTTTCCATTTGCATAAAACTACTAAACATCAAATTTTGTATATTGTATAGTCTTTATTGATTTCGTATATTTACCTTCTTAAGTATTGCCGAAATAATTAATTCAACACTTACAGATTTAAAATTGACGATTTTTTCTATATTTTTCAAATAGTACAAAAAATCTTCATTTCTAAATCGTTGAATTAATTATTTCGGCGTGCCTAACTCACTATATTAAGATAAACTATTTCACCAAATTTATAAAAACTAAAATGAGTAGAAGAAAAAGTTTTTTTGAATCCAGTAACCCCGTCATGAAAGATGAAGCCTATCAGCAGGCAGCTCAAGATGCTATGGCAACGGGTCAAGCTGGTGTAATCGCGGAACGCATGACCGTTTCAGGTGCGGTCAATAAGTCATTTATTTTGACGGGTATTATGCTCGTTACCGCTATTGTCGGTTTTGCAATGCCTTCGTCTTTGTTTATGTGGGGCGGCGCACTCGTCGGTTTAGGCGTAGTCATTTTTGCTTCTTTCAAGCCACATTTATCTCCTACTCTGGCTCCGATTTATGCGGCAGTAGAAGGTTTGTTTGTCGGTTCCGTTTCAGCGATGTATGCAGCTGCTTTTAGTGGTATCGTATTCCAAGCCGTTAGTTTGACGATGGCAGTGTTATTTTTAATGCTGTTTTTCTACAAAACGGGCATGATTAAAGTGACTCAGAAGTTCCGTTCGGGCGTCATGATGGCGACAGGAGCGATTTTCGTGGTCTATATGCTAAGTTTTGCCTTATCCTTCTTCGGTATCAGCATTCCTTATTTACACGAAGGTGGTTTGATGGGAATCGGTATTAGCCTATTGATCATTGGAGTAGCTTCCATGAATTTACTGTTGGATTTTGACAACTTTGAAAAGGGCGAAAAATATGGCGCACCTAAGTACATGGAATGGTTTTCAGCGATGGGACTATTAATTACTTTGGTCTGGTTATACGTAGAGATTTTACGCTTAATTGCGATTTTCTCTTCTAGTGATTAATCTGGAACTGGAGCACAGACATTCCTGTCTGTGAAAACATAAAAGCGGTTGCAGATTTTGAATTTGCAACCGCTTTTTTTTAACTTTATTAAAAATTAAGATATGATACGTACCATATTGATCGCAGAAAAAAGTAACCTTTTACTACAATTACCAGATAACTTCATTGGTCAACAAATTGAAGTCATTGCTTTTGTTGTCAAAGAAGCTCAAGAAAAAGCAAAAAGCTTTCAAAAAAGAAAGACATTCTCAGCGATAGAATTAGATACAAGAAATTTCAAATTTAACCGAGATGAAGCCAATGAAAGATAAAATTTTTCTTGACACAAATGTCTTAATATATTGTTATTCTAGTAGTGAACCAGATAAGCAGTTCAAAGCACAAGTAGTTGCTAGTGCTACTAATGCTACCATCAGTACGCAAGTTCTAAAAGAGTTTGCAGATACGCTTTCCCGAAAATTTAAATTAAGCTGGAAAGAAATTCATCAAGCAATCGAAGAATTAAAAAATAACTTTATTGTTCATACAAATACTCCTACCACAATAGAAGATGCTTGCCTACTCGCTGATAAATACAAATATTCGTTTTACGATAGTTTGATTATTATAGCTGCATTGGAAAGTGATTGCGTTGTACTCTACTCTGAGGACATGCAAGATGGACAGATAATTGAAAAAAAATTGACCATCAAGAATCCTTTTAACACTTAAGCCCAGCTATACATATTCTTCAATTTTTTCTTCTTCAAAAACAAATACCCAACTAAGTATAAAACACCAAATCGCTTGAAAGAAGGGGGCGACTATCCAAATAAAAAACAATAGGAATCCAGCAATTCCACTTAAAAAGTCAATTTCAGTCATTCCTAATAAACAAGCAGTCAGTGTTCCAACTACTTGTACATAAATAAACACCTTTATGTATTTCCTTGCTTGTGGAAATTGATAAAAAAGATCATTTAATAGCATTCCCAAAAGCTGAACTGCTGCAAATCCGAAAAAAGAGACGACTGGTATCCATTCCAAATCTGGCTCACCCATATAATCCGCTAAAAATAACCCACCAATAAATCCTACTAAAAGCAGGGTTTGCAAAGCTGCATTAGTCGTGATAATAATCTTTTTGAGTTCCATTATTCTTACGTTTTTGAGTCTAAAAAAATCTAATTTCAGTTGTAAGATGCAGGAAAAAAATCAAACTTTCAATAATTATTGAAAGTTTTGAAAATTATTAACATTGGAGGACAGACATTCCTGTCTGTCAACGTAATATAGCAGATATGACAGACAGGAGTGTCTGTCCTCCACTTAGCGCAGTGGCACATTCCGAATAAAAGCCGTTTCAAACGAAATCGTCGAATTTGTTCCCTCGATCCCTTCTATCGGTAGTATTTTATCATAGATAATATCACGCAAATGGGAGTTGTTACGCGCGTAGATTTTTAAGAGCAAAGCATAGCGTCCCGCCGTGTTGACACACTCTACTATTTCGGGTATTTTTTCTAGTTCTACTTCCACTTGGCGATGCAGTTTTGGATTCGCCAATATAATCTGCGTATAGGCACAAGTCTCGTAACCCAACTTCCACGGATCGAGTCGAAAAGTGGCGTTTTGCATAATGCCTGCCTCCTTCATTTTACGCACGCGCTGATGAATTAAAGTATTAGAAACGGAGAGTTTTTTGGCGAGTTGAACGAAGGAAATTCGAGCGTCTAATGTCAACTCGTTTAGAATCAGGTGGTCAATTGGGTCAAGTTGATTTTCAAGCATATTTTACCGGAAGTTTAATTATTAATTTGACACAAAATTAGCTAAAATTAACAAATAATGACTTATTATTCAAGTCTTACTTTCATTATAACTTTTATGTCACTATTTTTGTATCATAATTAATAACTAGAAATTACTTTTTTTAAGAACTCGATTGATAAGTATTTTAGCAAAATGACACTATAAAGAAGTTAGACATTAGACTGCTATACTGCTAGAAGTTAGAAAGAAAAGTCCAATAACGAAATGATATAATTTCAAGCATCTAACTTCTTTCACTTACCAATCTCAAAAAAATTATAGACCATGAATTTAGCAGCAATTTTATCTGTGAGCATGATCTTGTTCACTGTAATCGACATGCCAGGCAGCTTGCCAATTATTATTAATATGAAGAAGGACGGCGTAAAAATCAGCCCGTTTACTGCTACCGCCGTAGCCGCTTCGATTATGCTTTCTTTTCTATTTTTTTTTTTTTTTATTCTAGGTGTTTTCGGCATAGAAGTATCATCATTTGCCTTGGCGGGTGCGCTGATTATTTTCTTTATCGGACTGGAGATGATTTTGGGCATTCGCTTCTTCCGCGATACACATGAGGACGGTGGTTCTGGTAGCATTGTACCGATTGCTTTTCCTCTAGTAGCTGGCGCAGGTACGCTTACTACGATTCTTACGCTTAAAGCAGAATATGATACTGTAAGTATCACTTTAGGAATTTTATTGAATTTACTGTTCGTCTATGTCGTATTGCGTTCGTCTGATTGGTTATCGGATAAGATGTCGGAGCAATTGGTTGCCACTTTGCGTAAGATCTTTGGAATTATATTAATCGCTATCGCTTTCCAAATGGTAAAGCAGCATTTGATGGCGTAATTTTTTGATACAGAAGAACGCTGGGGACGCTGATACTTTTATGTTCTATTACGATATAAAACATAATTAATACAGCGTCCTCTGCGTCTTTCTGTGTCAATAAAAAGCTTGCAAAATAACCTCACTCGCCTCCTCCAACGTCGCCCCAAACGCAAATATTCCCTCCTCATGCCCTTCCATTACAAATAATTTCGTCGCTCGCAAATCCGTATTTTTCAACAAATCTACAATTGAATTTGCCATTTCGGGCGTACCATAAGCCGCCGACAAATCCGTGGTCGGCACTTGATGAAGTAAGCGTTTCCACATAGCAAGATTGTGTACATGAATCACGGCGTTGACTTCTGGACAAGTATGATAAATCACCGCGTGGGACATACTTTCAGAAGAAGCCCGCAGCGGTCCGCGACACCACAATGCATTTTGTTGAGTAGCGACCTCTGTCACTAGCGCGTAATGTTCATTGGTTAATATTTCAAAATTCCCTGTTGCTGTTCCGCTGATAATAAACTGATTATCAATGGAATAGCGTTGGCTAATATTGCCAAAACCAATTCCATTTGGATATGCACCAATCAGTAGATGTGAATACATCAACTGTCGATAGCGATTTAATTCTGTGATTTTTTCAGTAGGAAAAGGTGGGGCGAGATCGTGGTGGCAAGTAAATTTTATATAGCCTTCGTCGATTGGTAAGTTGTTCATAATCGAAATATGCGAGCAATACGAGATTGCTATTTTAGGAGGATGGGAACACGGATTGAACGGATGATACAGATTTTTGTAGGTCGTGAGCGACATATTTTTTGCCGCTCATTGCCTGCTCCGCAGAATTGAGGAGACCTGCGAAAATCCGTTCAATCCTGTTTAATCCGTGTTCCCATCCTATCTATTTTGCCGCTGCCAGTTGCGTTTTCGCCGATTCGAAATTGCGCTCCAAGCTTTCAAAATCCAAATAGCCGCGCCCGATAATTGCTAATTGCTCCCCTGTTTCGATTACGACCGTCGGGAAACCATTTACGCCCCAGCGTTGCGTTTGCATAAAATCACGCAACGCCAATCGCTGATATTCTTCCTCTTCCATCTTTCTGACAAACTCGTTGGGATCTAAATCAAAATCTACCGCAAGTTGTCCATACGCAACGGGATCAGAAGGATCGATGCCTTTTGAGTAGATTGCTGTTTGTAGCGCAGCAGCGAAGGCAATTTGCTCGGCTGGTTTTTCTTTTTTGAACACCGAAAGCGCGACCGCAGGTGGCACAGAAGTAAATAAAGTCGTTCCTTCTTCGAGGATGTTTTTCAAAAATCCTTCACCGAATTTGACGCCTGTCTGTTTTTCTACTTCCAAATAGGCGGTTTTAATGTAACCCGCCACTTCACCAATCGGTCCTTCGCGTTCGACCGTAACCATTCCACCCGAAATGACTTCGAAAGTTATTTCAGTATGATATTTTTCGTAAAATGCCGTAATGACGGGCGAAAAACCGTAACACCAGCCACAAAGGGCGTCATAGATATAGTATAATTTCATATTAATATTGTTGAGAGGATAGAAGACAAACCTCCGAAATACTTCGGAGCAGGCAGGCTATTTTATTGACAAAAAACAACACTACGAATCTGTCCTCTGTCAGCGTAGCGATCTGTCTTCTGTCCTCTTTTCTTACACCTTTTTCTTCATCATATAGTCCATCTGCTGCTCGTCTCCCATCATAAACGTATGCTCACCAAAAACGGTAAAACCATTCTTTTTATAAAATTTAATTGCTTTAGCATTATGTTCCCAAACGCCCAGCCAAATATAATCGCGCCCTAGTTCTTTTGCTTTAGCTACGGCTTTTTCCATAAACAACTGCCCGATGCCTTGTCCTTGCTGACTTTTATCTACATAAATCCGTTCGACTTCTACACCAGTTTCAGCGGGTTCCGTTTGTGCGGTATCGATATTTAATTTACAATAACCAACAATTTCTTCATCTGCTTTAGCAATAAAATACCACGAACTGGGATGCTGCATTTTAGAACGAAACGCTGCTTCAGAAAAATGACGTGCTAAGTATTGCTGGAAAGGTTCGGGTTCGTTGAGGTGTTCGTAAGTTGCACGAAAAGTGCGAAGCGCAAAGGAGAGTAAGGGTTGAGAATCTTTACTAGTAGCAAGTGCTATCGAAGGCATAATTCTAAGCATTTTTGAATAAATAGGTTGACAGATTTAAGACGTTAGACGTTGGACATTAGATAGTTGATTATCAATTCTTTATCTAACGTCTAGTGTCTAAATTCTAACGTCTATCTACTTATTAAAGATTGAACTGTTTAAACGTCATCATTAACGACTACGCTTAAACAGTTCAACAATTTCAACAGTTCAACTACTGCTTATTTTTCTAATTCTACATAAACAGGATAGTGATCACTAAAACCACCGTAGTAATTATCACCTCCAAAAGTACGATTAGGTGTCTTACCATATTCGTCGTGCGTAAACGTGATAAATTCAGGCTCGTAAATCTCTGGATTAGTAACGCGCCAGCCCGTTTGATCCAATAAACTGCCCGAAACGATAATTTGATCCAGCATATTTAAATTACCTCGATAATTATACGAACCTCTCCCCGCTGCGTCCAATTCTGCAAAACAATTATACAATTCACCCGCTTGCAAATTACTCTTATTCGGCTGTGCTCTCAGCTCTTGCGCGATGCTTTGGTTATTCGTTTCGTCGTTAAAATCACCCATGATGATAATTTGTGCGCCAGGACGACGCTCCATTAGTTCATCTACGATTTTCCGTAACTGTTGCGCTACATAGACACGGCGCGGTTGACTCGCTTCCAAACCACCACTGCGCGAAGGCCAATGATTGATAAAAAAGTGCAGCGTATCGTTATTATTTTGAATACCTTCTATGTATAATATGTCTCGCGTCGTGTAGCCGTTCGTATCTACTTCAATTGGAAATTTAATTTCAAAAGTTTCAGCATTTAAAACCGAGAAACCTTTTTTACAATACATAAAAGCATTGTCGATTCCGCGAAAATCAGGCCCATCGATATGCACTACTTCGTAATCCGCCGCTTTCAATTGACTATTTTTTGCTAAATCTCTAACTACCTTTTCGTTCTCTACTTCACACAAACCAACAAAAGCGGGTAGTTTCATGCCCGCAATGACGCTCGCTAAATCGTTCAATTTTTTATCGTAACGCTCAGGTGTCCATTTTTTATCACTACTCGGTAAAAATTCGTTGTCTTTCGGATTAGAAGTATCATCTTCGGTATCAAACAAGTTTTCTACGTTATAAAAAGCAATCCGTGGCGCAACCTCCATACTCGGTTCTGCCAAGTCTTGTAAACCGCCACAAGAGAAGAAAACTAATAAACAACTGACTATCAGTAATTTTTGCATGTTTTTTATTAAAAAGTAAATGAATAATTAATTGAATAACGCTATGGTAATGTAAAATTTAAAATAGCCCGCCCCGAAGAATTTCGGGGTAAAACACAAAATGTAAAAGTGAGAGCGACATTCACCTTCAACATAAAACGTTTATAACGTCATTTTTTGAACATACCACGCATTAGAGTAATCGTTTGCAAAGATAGAATAAACGGGAATATTTGGAATTGACACATCATTTAATGAATATAGATTGACAATTTTACTGACCGGTGATGTTATAATGATGTGAATCTAGTCAACGCATCTCCTTTTAAAAATCAGCATATCAAAACATCCAGAGAATGAATTTAAGAATTTTAACAATAAATTCACAAATTTGCACTTGCATTGCTTCTCTTCTCTCCCTGATTAAGCCCGTTTCCTGAAATAGTACCCATTTTTGCCTAAAAACACCTTAAAAGCAAACTTTGTAGTACTAAAATAGTAGTCTTTTCGTAAAATAAATTACCTTGGAAGTACTCATGCTGTAGTGATTTATTCTTAATTCCCGCCTTACATTCCTAATTTTGTATGGAACAGCAACTATAAGAATGTATAAAAATTTTGTTTGTCAACTCAATAACAGGTAGATATACATTTTGAATAAATTAATCGCCTTACGCAACTACCAAAAGCCAATACTCAAAAAAAGGAATAAGTAAACTATGCAGCTAATCGAACCAAAACAAAGCGAAACCACTCCACCTACTATCGAAATTAGTCAGGTAGAAATGGGTGGTGAACTCTATTTTAAAATCGCAAATTGTGATGCGATGCCCCCTTTCTTTATGAGTATCGTCAGCGACTCCAATCACTGGATGTTTATCGGCAGTAATGGTGGATTGAGTGCGGGTCGCAAAAATTCAGACTTTGCCCTTTTTCCCTACTACACGTCCGATAAAATTATGGAAACGGCAGACCTAACGGGTAGCAAAAGCATCTTTTGGGTAGAACGCCGTAAACGTCAACAGATTTGGGAACCGCTATCGGAGCGTTTTGATGGCATGTATCGCGTGACGCGTAATTTGTACAAAAATATTTATGGCAATAAAGTGGTGTTTGAGGAAATCAATCACGATTTGGAGTTGACCTTTCGTTATCAGTGGAGTTCGAGTGACAAATTCGGTTTTGTTCGCCAATCTACCATTATCAATAACGACCGCGAGAAAGTAAAAATTCACTTGTTAGACGGTATTCAAAATATCGTTCCTGCGGGCGTTGATCCCAATACGCAAAACGCGTATAGTAATCTCGTTGATGCATATAAACGCAACGAGTTAGAGGCAGAAACGGGCTTAGGAATCTACGCGATGAGTGCGATTCTAGTCGATCGCGCCGAGCCGAGTGAAGCATTGAAAGCCAATGTCGCTTGGTCGCTCGGTTTAGAAAATCCGCAATACCTTGTTTCTTCTTTACAACTGAAAAATTTTAGAAACCGCCGACCGATTCAGCAGGAAACGGATGTAAAAGCAGAGAAAGGAGCATACTTTTTAAATACCGAAATTACGTTGTCTGCTGGAGCAGAAAAAGAATGGCTGATTGTCGCCAATGTCAATCAAAATCATGCGGGTGTTGCGCAGGTCTCCCAATGGATTAGCTCTAATAATGAACTTGAAGCAGAAATTAAAGCTGATATTGAAAAAGGTACAGCAGATTTAATCAAACTCAATGCTGGTTCGGATGCGCTGCAAATGACGGCGGATAATTTACGTGATACACGCCACTTTGCGAATACGCTCTTTAATATTATGCGCGGTGGGATTTTTGATGAAAATTATCAAATCGAACAATGGGATTTTAGTACCTATTTAGCGAAAGCGAATAATGCCGTTTTTGCAACATTTAAAAATCAGATTGAAGCTTTACCTGCCATTTTTACTTTAGCTGAATTAAAAACGTTAGCGAGTCAAGTGGACGATCCCAACTTTAAACGCTTGTGTTTTGAATATTTGCCATTGAAATTTAGCCGCCGTCACGGTGATCCAAGTCGCCCGTGGAATCGCTTTTCGATTAATACACGCAGTGAAATTGATGGCTCAAAAATTTTGGATTACGAAGGCAACTGGCGAGATATTTTTCAAAACTGGGAAGCACTCGCACACTCCTACCCCGATTTTATCGAAAGTATGATTCATAAATTTTTGAATGCTTCTACTTTTGATGGCTACAATCCTTATCGCGTCACTAAGGGTGGCTTCGATTGGGAAGCGATTGAACCAGACGATCCTTGGTCTTATATTGGTTACTGGGGTGACCATCAGATTATTTATTTATTGAAGTTTTTGGAATTTGCGGAACAGCATGAACCTGGTCGTTTAGCGAGCTTATTTGACCAAAATATCTTCGTTTACGCCAACGTGCCGTATAAAATCAAGTCGTACGCGGATACTTTAAAAAATCCAAAAGATACCATTGAATTTGACGAAGCGGGCGACCACGCCATTAGAGCCAAACGCGATAAAATGGGTGCAGATGGCGCATTAATCGCTACCGCAAATGGTGACATTTATCAAGTCAATTTTATTGAAAAAATATTAGTTTCCGTTTTAGCTAAATTATCGAATTTCATTCCCGAAGGCGGTATTTGGATGAATACGCAACGCCCCGAATGGAACGATGCGAATAACGCACTAGTTGGTAACGGCGTTTCAATGGTGACGCTTTGCTATTTGCGTCGTTTTATGCACTTTTTTAAAGATGTATTTGCGAATACAGCTACTAAAGAAGTCGAAATTTCTACGGAATTAGCTGCCTTTTTCACGCAAGTCAACGCCACGTTTAGTCAGCATTTACATTTGCTACAAAGCAATTTTAGCGACCGCGACCGCAAGTTGGTTTTGGATGGATTAGGACAAGCGGGAAGTAATTACCGTACGACGATTTACAACCATTCTTTCTCAGGTAAAAAGCAACAGATCGCTTTAGCAGATTTGCAGCAATTTGTGGAAGTTAGTTTGCAATATTTGGAGCATTCCATTCGTGCGAATAAACGGTCGGACGATTTGTACCACGCTTATAATTTGATGACCGTCGAAAACGAGCGCGAAGTTTCCATTGCTTATTTGAGTGAGATGTTGGAAGGGCAAGTAGCGGTATTAAGTGCGGGTTATTTGCAACCCAAAGAAGCGCTCGCTGTATTGGATGGTTTAAAAAATAGTGCCTTATTCCGCCCCGATCAATATAGTTACATTCTTTATCCAAATAAAGATTTAGCCGGTTTTATTGCCAAAAATAGGATTCCAGCAGCATTAGTAAATAACAGTAAGCTCCTACAACAGCTTGTAAACCAAGGCAATACGCAACTCATCGAGCAGGACGTGAAAGGTCATTTCCATTTTAATGGCAATTTTAGAAATGCGGATGACGTGAAAGCAGCATTGAAAGAATTAGCAGCAACGGACTATGCTTCTTTAGTTGCAACGGACGAACAACTCGTCTTACAAATCTTTGAAGAAGTGTTCAATCACAAAGCCTTTACGGGAAGATCGGGTACATTCTTCGGTTTTGAAGGCTTAGGTTCGATTTACTGGCACATGGTTTCTAAATTATTGTTGGCAGTACAAGAATGTTGTTTACAAGCCGTGGAACAACAGGCGAGTGCGGAAACCATTGGGCGATTATTAGAGCATTACTACGAAATCAATGCGGGTATCGGCGTACATAAATCACCCGAATTATATGGTGCATTTCCGACCGATCCTTACTCGCATACACCCGCAGGCAGAGGCGCACAGCAACCGGGCATGACGGGACAAGTGAAAGAGGATATTTTATGCCGTTTTGGTGAATTGGGTATATTTACGCAAGCTGGTCAATTGCAATTTTCGCCAAGTTTGTTGCGCAAGGAGGAGTTCTTAGCGGAAGCAAAAACTTTTGACTATATCGACATTAAATCACAGTCGAAACAAGTTGATTTATCACCTAATTCACTCGCTTTTACTTACTGTCAAATTCCAGTGATTTATCAAATATCGGAGCAAGCTGGTATGAAAGTTTTCTATCAAAACGGTTCCAGTGTGGCTTTTAAAGACACTACTTTAGATTTAAAAACGAGCGAAATGATTTTCGCGAGAACGGGCGAGGTCGTCAAAGTTATTGTTCAAATTAAAACAAATATATTGCGATGAAAATAGACTTGAAATGCCTACGTTTACTAAACTTTGAAAGTTTAGTAAACGTAACGAATCGAATAGGAACATCGCTAGTTAAATTTCTAGCTGCGGCGATGATCTTAATGCTAACTACTTCTTGTGAAGAGTCAAATCAGCCCGTGGAGGATGACCTTTCAAAAACACAAACCGTAAAAGACGTGACCGCAAAAGATATTTTAGGTAATCCAGATTATTTAGCCATTTCTTATGGAGGTTATCGCGAAACTTCCCGCGACCAGCAACCAACCATTGAGCAATTAAAAGAGGATATGAAAATTCTCTATGCCATGGACATCAGGGTCTTGCGTACTTATAACGTGCATCTAGCACAAGCTGCCAATTTGCTAGAAGCCATTCATCAATTAAAACAAGCCGATCCAACTTTTGAAATGTACGTCATGCTCGGTGCGTGGATCAATTGTAAAGGCGGATTTACCGATCAACCTGATCACAGCCAAGGAGACGCGGAAGGGAACGCCAAAGAAATTGCTCGCGCCGTAGAATTGACTAATCAGTATCCTGACATCGTAAAGATTATCGCGGTCGGTAACGAAGCGATGGTCAAATGGGCGGCGAGTTATTTTGTGCAACCTGACGTGATTTTAAAATGGGTAAATCACTTGCAAGATTTAAAACAAAAAGAGCAGTTACCTAAGGATCTTTGGGTAACGAGTTCAGATAATTTCGCTTCTTGGGGCGGCGGTGGTTCAGAGTATCATGTTGCCGATTTAAAAAAACTATACCAAGCGGTAGATTTTATCTCTCTGCATACTTACCCAATGCACGATACGCATTACAACCCTGATTTTTGGGGCAATGTAGCGAATGAAGATACTTTATCTGCTACTGCAAAAATTGAGGTAGCAATGCTCCGTGCGCGCGATTACGCCAAATCGCAGTATGAAAATACAGTGGCGTATATGAAAAGTTTAGATGTGGACAAACCTGTTCACATTGGCGAAACGGGCTGGGCAACTTCGTCCAATGGTTTTTATGGCGATGGTGGATCAAAAGCAACGGACGAATACAAAGAAGCTTACTATTATAATTTGATGCGCGAATGGACCAATACCGCAGGCATTTCCTGCTTCTACTTTGAAGCCTTTGATGAAAACTGGAAAGATGCGGGTAATCCAGGCGGTTCAGAAAATTACTTTGGCTTATTTGATATCGACGGTCAAGCCAAATATGCGCTCTGGGATTTGGTAGATCAAGGTGTTTTTGAGGGATTAGGTCGCAATGGAAAACCAGTTAGCAAGACGTATGATGGAGATAAAGAGGCGTTGTTATTGGAGGTGATGTTACCGCCGATGAAAGCGGCGTCCGTTGGGGCGAATTAAGGTTGAAATTTTCAACTAAAAACTATCGCATTTATGCATTTGTTGAAACATTGTTACTTTTTTCATTGATGTCTTGCGACTGAAAGCTAGGTTTCAATAATCGACGTAAAGTTGTATCCAAACTCAGAGGAACAGAATAAATTCCAGAGTTCAAGGTTTACGATTTTTTAATTCCTAGGGAAAATTCAG
>JBGCES010000033.1:0-6046 GCA_045106545.1 Saprospiraceae bacterium | reverse complement strand
TCGTTGAATAAAAATTTCCGATTGCAAGATTTGCTTTAATACGAGCAAAAGCAAATTTGACTCGCTTTGCCTCTTTTTGACTTTTGATATAATACTCCAAAGCAGCTTCGTCATTGCCCTCGTGTTCCATAATTATTCCTTTCAATCTGTAAAAGACAGGCATTGCTCTCTGATCCGTTTTACCAGAACGAATTAATAATTCGATCCCTTCATCACATGCTTGCTTGGCTGCCTCGTACTCTCCTTTTTTTACATATACTTCCGCAAGTTGCGCAATCGCAACACCTAGCATTCTTCTTCTTTTCTCTGTTTTTTCAAAGTGTGGAATGGCCTCTTCCAGATAGTTTATAGCGATTTCATTATCTCCAATATAACTATGTGCCTTTGCTAAACTTACCATGGTGTTTGGAATAACTTTATACTCTTTACTTTTAAAGTACAGCTCCATTGATTTTATAGGATTAACATCCCATAATTTATCACCAACTTCATTATAATAATGAGCTATTGTTTTTAGCCCGTCGGGATGTTTAACGTAATGTTTAGCCGCCAATTCCAGATAATGTTCACACAAGTCGATTTGATTATATTTTGTATAGAAAGAGGCTAATTTAGCATAAGAGCGTCCCGTCCCCCAGTGAAAATTTATTTCTTTACTGATCTCCGCACTTTTAATAAAATTGTCTAATACTTTTACTGAATCGCGGCTCACATATCGATGAAAATTTGCAATACTCATCAAATTGTGTACTTGTAATTTTCCCAAATTCAAAGCTTCAGCTATCCGTTCACTTTCTTCAAAATAGAATAAAGAAGAAGGTCTTTCATTATCAGTATCATATAATGTAAGACCAGTATATCGAAGTGCTAGTGCCTCTTGTGCTCTATCGCCTAATTGTCGAGATAAATTTAATGCTTGTGAAGTATATTGTAATGCTTGCTCTAAATCTACGTTGATCAGTTCCTCGATCAGGTTTAACATGAGCGTTAAACGTTCCGAATCAGAAGTTACTTTGGAAAGAGCGGTATGTAAACTATCTATTTTGGTAGTGTGCGCAAAAGTAGAATTATTCCCTACCGAAAGTAGCACTAGTAACAGCACTAATTTCATTAGAAATGATCTTGACAGAATATTTTTTTTGACCTTCATCCGATTTATAATACTACAATAATAATTTGAATGCTCCTCATGTGAAAGAGCCTTTAAACTTCATAATTGCTATTTATAAAAAATATGGGAAGCAATAAGTGAAAACGATAAATCTGGGAGGAGACAGAAATAATAATTATGGGCTAGAAGAACACAACACTATGATAATGAGCAGATTAGCGAGTAACAAAACCCTAAGAAGCTGTTCTACAAATTTGATTGGGAATTAAAAGCGTCTAAGCTGCTCATTATGAGTAAAGTATAACAATTTAACAATAAGACAATTTTGTCAATTTTGTCAATTTACTTAACATCTAGCTTCTTTCTACTTAATGGTTTCTATCTGCAAAATGAGTGCCAGAGGAAACCCCTAAATATGTAGTTCTTCATCTTAACGAGTAGGCAACAAATTGTTTAATATTTTTAAAATGGAACATTTTTCCGACTCTATCTGTGATAAAATATTCGTTTGCTTCCACGATTGCTATTCCATACGGAATGGTGAACCCATGTGCAATTGTATCTACTGAAAAAGAATCATCACTAACAGGATAAGGGGAATCGAGAACATTTATGATGTCTTTGTTACAACTAATTAGCAAGCTAATCAAAAGTATAGTAGATAATTTTTTAATTAATTTCATCGCTGTTATAGTTTCTGATTTGAAGTATTTTTATTGCGGGCAATATATGCGCTTGCAGATTGAAAACCTGTCGCCGCATAGCCTACTTGAACAATATTCCCAATTTTATGTCCTTTTTCAATATACCGATGCGCATCAGAAATTTCCTCTAACGAGTAACGCTTATCGATAATAGATTTTAGTTTTCCTGTTGCGAAAAGTTCTTTTGCTTCTTGTAAAAAAGTTTGAATAGTCGAAACAGATAATGTTCCAGTCGCTGAAAATTTAGCTTTCTTCCTGCCAAACATGGCAGTCCAAAGCATTTGGAAAAGTAAGGGAAAATCAAGTACAGGGGACATGTAAATCCCTTTTTCGGTTAATGATTTTTTACACTTTTTAAAAGAACTTTTACCAACGGTATCATAAATAATATCGTAGGTTATTTCATTTTTAGTGAAATCAACTTTTTTATAATCAATCACGTAATCTGCACCCAGCGATTTAACCATTTCCATATTTCGGGTACTACAGACACCTGTAACTATTAACCCAAAATGTTTGGCTAATTGTACGGCTGCTGTCCCTAAACTACCAGAAGCACCATTGATCAGAATGCTTTGCTCAGGCTGAATATTTGCCAAGTTTTTGAGAAAATTTAACGATGTTATATATCCATCACCAATGACAGCAGCTTCTTCATAACTAATATTTTCGGGCATTCTAGTAATAATTCCCTCTTCCTCTACGCAAACATATTCTGCATAAGTACCAAAGTTCACGAGCGATTCCCCAAAAACTTTATCGCCGACATGAAAGCGGTTGACCTGTTTACCTACTGCCTCAACAGTCCCTGCAAAACCAGTTCCTGATATGGGATTTTTAGGTTTGGTCAATCCCATAAAAAGTCTGCCAATTAATGGGTAACCTGTTCGCATCATTGTTTCTGCTGTGGTGATAGAAGCAGCATGAATTTTCACTAGTATTTCATCGTCTTTGGGAATTGGTTTATTCACTTCTTGCAATTGAAAAATTTCTGGCCCACCATATTTGGTGGAGATCATGGCTTTCATTTTTTCCGTATTCATTTTTCCGTTTTTATTGATTTAAGTAAGAGCGAATTTTTTCGCTTTTCATACTTCAAAGGTAGGGGGTTGAGTAAACGGAATCGTTCTGATTTGGAAATCAGAACTAAGTTTGGAAATCAGTACGAATTAATTGTTGATTACCTCTTTCCAATACGCTTTAGGGGTTTTTCCCATCATCTTTTTAAAGAAAGTATTGAACACGGTTTTAGAATTAAAGCCACTTTCGTAGGCGAGGGCAAGAATGGTTAAATGTCGCAAGGAGGGATCGGCGACTTTTGATTTGAAAGCCTCCAATCGATAAGAATTGACGAATTCTGAAAAGTTTTTATCAAAACCTTCATTGAGCAATTGCGATAAATAATTGGGTGGAAGTCCCATCATTTCAGACAAATCACGAAGCGTTAATTCAGGGTTGAGGTATGATTTTTCTTCCAACATCAATTGTTCTAACTGATATTGATGTTTTTGTAAAGAAGATTTATCTAAGAGGGATTTTTTATACTTCCTTTTCGGAACATCAAAAGTAATTTCTCTGGTAAAAATTTGTCGCATCAATTCTTGAAAACGCGGAAGCACACGCAGTGGTTTGACGAGTGGTTCGGTATAAAGAAGTAACGCTAGTGGTAATTGATAGGCAATGGCTTGCTCCAGTATTTTAATTGCTTCCTCATGTTGCCCCAACATTGTTTTGAGCAAAATCAAGTAGTTCATCGCACTCCCAATGGAATCAGTTTGCAACTTGGCTTCCAGTTGAGAGATATACATTTTAACCTTTTCTGTATCCCCCAAAGCAGCGTAAGCCAAGGCTGTTCCGCCTAGTTTGGTCAGGTTTTCAGCATTAGTATTTGGTAGATTTTGAAAGTATGCTAAACCCTCGGCAGGTCTTTCGGTAAGCAGAAAAATAAAACCAATACACATAGGTGGAAAGGGCAAATCAGGTTTTATCGCCAGACTTTTTTCAAATAAAGGAATCGCTGCTTCATACTTTTCTTGTAAGTAAAAAATAAACCCTTTGAAGTGAATATTCATTGCAGAAAACGGATCTAATTGCAGGGCTTTATCGATGTAATTTAATGCTGCATCAAATTTAGCTTCTACCGCAAGTAGATTAGACATCGTTAGATACATTTCATCCGTTGGATGCAATTCCATCGCTCTGATAATGTGCCGATATGCACCATCAAAATCCCAATTTTGCCAACTACAAATCCACGAAAGATTGAGCTGCGATTTGGGTAGATCCTTATTTAAGGCTAGTGCTTTCGCAAGAAACGGCTGGGCTTTCATGAAAGCTTCCTTGGCAGGTATCAGCCCCATCGTTCCCATGTAGGTATAAGCTTGATTGATATCTAAATAGGCATGAGGAAAATTCGGCTGGGCTACAATGACTTCCTTAAAAATAACAACGGCTTTTTCACTATCCGTCTTTGTCAACTTCATCAAATAGTATCTTCCTTTCAAATAAAGTTGATACGCCTTGACTGGAATATCAGGCAGATCGACTAATTTATTTTCAATGTCAAAATGCCCAATGTGTTCGCGTAATTTATCCGCGATCAACAAACTAATCTCATCTTGAACGGCAAAAATATCGTCCATCGATCGATTGAATGTTTCGGACCAAAAATGAAAGTCTTCTTCTACGTCAATTAGCTGTGCCGTGATCCGCATTTTATTGCCCGACAAACGAATACTACCCTCCAAAATCGTTGACACATTTAGTTCGCTTCCAATCTTCGTAATGGGGATGTTTTTATTTTTAAAAAAGAAAGAAGAAGTACGAGAGGTGACTTTCAATGCCTTAATTTTAGCTAAAGCATTGATAATTTCTTCGGTCATTCCGTCGCTAAAATATTCATTTTCTTTACTGGTACTCATATTAACAAAAGGAAGCACTGCAATCGTTTTAGTCTGCTTTTTTTGTTTTCCTTTCATTTCGGAACGATCAGGAATTTTTATACCGCCAATATTTACGGCAAAAATTTCAATCGGATTTGCGATATTTTTCAACTCAAAATGACCTAAGGATAAGGTTGAAATTTGCGGGTGATTTTTCAATTCCTCGTTTAATTTTCCTGATAAAAGTATTCCCCCTGCAATCCCCATGCTTTCAATTCTGGAAGCTAAATTTACGCTATCGCCGTAAATTTCCGTTCCATCAAAAACGATATCCCCAATGTGCAACCCAATTCGCAAAGGAACTTTTTCATCTTTTTGTAAATCCGTTTGAATGGCAATAGCACATTGCACTGCCTCTACCCCACTTTGAAAAACGCTGAGTGTACCATCTCCAAAATACTGTAATATCTCCCCTTGAAAAAGTTGATGTTGCTGATCAAAAACCTGACGATGACGGGTTCTGACAGCTACTGCCATTGATTCATTTTGTTGCATTAATGCGGTGTAACCTACAATGTCAGTGAACATGACAGCTGCAAGGCGGCGGGTTTTATTTTTTTTCATGACAACTTTATTTTCTACTTAGTAACGACTAAAGAATAACTTCCTCATTTCACCGATGATCTTTTGCGCCAATACTTCGTTAAAAAGCCTCACCGATGCTAAGGCATCGCTTACATTTTTTGCCTCGTCTTGACACAAAATCTCTATCTCCAAATGAAGGACTTATTTTTTACTCGTTACTTATGGGGACTTTTAGTCTTCTCAAATTTCGATCTTTGAATAAAAGTAATGTCTTTTTGTCGTTCTTTCTCTTTTTCTGCCTTTATGAGGTATAAAAGGGTAAACAAGTACCTATCTTAATATACAAAAAACGCCCACGCAATCCATTAGGATTACGCAGGCATCTTTCATAAGAAAGCAATTCTTAGCTAGTGCAGTGACTAGCAAATAGGTAATCAGGAAAATAAGTGCTTCATTATCAATACGCTGATGTACTAATAACTGGTCACTTCATTACTGATCACTTTACTAGCGCAGAACAATGCGTTCTACTTGCTGTATGTGATTTTCCGTTTTGATAACCAATTGATAGACACCGCGTGGTAAATTAGCGACATCTAGTTGCAGTAAATCATGCTGTGAATCTACGTTTTCGGTATAAATCAATGCGCCTAAGTAATTGAATAACAACACTTTAGTAGCTACATTGCTTTCATTAGCAAGTTGAACATTCAATACCGCATGGGCGGGATTAGGGAATATTTCTGCTAATGTTTCAGTAGTTG
>JBGCES010000329.1:0-3218 GCA_045106545.1 Saprospiraceae bacterium | reverse complement strand
ATGAAACCGCAATCACGCATTACGAAATCGAACATTCCGCAGATGGAAAAACCTTTGATTCGATCGGAAAAGTGGCGACAAACGGTGATTTGAATTATCAATTTTTGGATAAAAATCCAGTCCGTAGAGAGAATTTCTACCGCATCAAAGAAGTAGAAAATAGCGGACGTTTCTCGTTTTCGGAAACGAAATTGGTACAGCTAAAATCGACTAATTCTACCCTACTCGTTTATCCCAATCCGACGGCGGGTAAAGTCAATTTACAATTGCCAGTAGAGGAAACGGAAAATGCGATTTCTACCTTAGTGGACGTACATGGCAAAACCGTTTTACAACAAAAATGGTCGCGGGAATTGGATTTGAGTGTGCTGCCGAGTGGCGTTTACTTGTTACAAATAGAAACAACCAATGGCAATTATCAGCAACGAATCGTGAAACAACAGTAGAGACGTTTGACAAAACGTCTAAAATAGTGTAAAACAGGGATCGGATACCTTCGAGGTATTCGATCCCTTTCAATACATACTAAGCTAAGGCGTTGAAAAAATAACCTATCCTCGCTAGGGTGCAGCTTTCTACTGCGCTCTAGCTTTCATTGAATATATTAGTGTTTCTTCTTTGTTTTTTTGTACAGCGTATTTCCCTCCACCCGCTCTTTATCATCATTCCAAATCTCCCGATTTATAAGTCTGGATATCCCGATCTCGCGGTGGATATCCCTCTAAGCTCGGACAGTTTGCTAATCAATATGAATGTCACCATGCTTCAAACAGTGACATCGAATTCATTCTTACAAATCTTCTATTTCTTATCTTTGGAATAAATTCAGAAATATGTTTAGCAAACTATGGGATAAAATAAGTGGTCATCGGCAAAAAGAACCAGAGCAAAGTTATCGCTCAGCAGCTAAAGAGCTGGGTATAGCGAAGAGTACGATTCATGACCATGACAAGCGCATAAGTCAACGCATGGAATATCCTAAATCTGTTTTTTGGAATACAGAGGCAGGTCAAGCTTTTCTAAAGCGATTAATAGTAGCTACGATATATACATTTGGGATCAAGGGAAGTATTGGAGCCGGTCGAATAGAAGCGTTTATGAAGCAAATTCGCATAACGACTCATGCAGGTGTTTCAGAGAAGCGACCGCACTGGAGGAATCATTTGTTAACTCCGAACCAGATGCATTAGCAACAGGAATTAAAAATCAGGACGTGGGAAAAGAAAAAAGAAGACTTTAAACCACATGAACAAGCAACTCAAAATCCAAGATAGTTAATTGCATTCTGATTATTATTCTATATAAATTGATTATTGTTATAGATAACACGATTAAAAAATATCATCTAATGTTTATCTAGAAAATATACGTCTAAAATTTATTAATTCAACTACAGGACTACTAGTTCTGCAAATAAACTTCCCACCTTTTTACATGGTACTTTTTATTATATCAAATGGGTTCTTGGCTAAATAATTGGAATTAAACGTAAAGAATGAAATGCCCAACCTTTTATATAACAAATTGATTTTAATGATTTAATATTTAACAATCAGGTCTATGTTTGGTGGAAACAAATTGTTTCCACTAATTTTTATCTAAAAGAATACGATAAAAACACTACTTATCCCCTTTTTATCTCCCTCATTCCTTTTCTCTAGATGTAGTACGGCAAATCTCGTTAAATATTACTTCTTTAAAGACCCATTTCCCTCCCATCATTCTATTAAATTTCTGACGTTCTGAATAACAAAACATACTTATAACAAACCTATACAAAGATGTCAAAAGCAATTCTTCTCAAAAAATACCTGCTCCTCCTTCTACTTGGTTTTCTTTTTGTGAATACAACACTATCAGCGGAGGTGAATGTATTAGAACATCCTTATTCCAATACAATCACTAGTATAGATGATGTCAACTGTTCTATATCGACTTCTGGTATAATAGACAACTGTGGCGGTGGATTTGCTGACTATGTTTTTACTATGAGCTGGGATCAAAGTACCACTACCTTGACTTCATTCACCATTAACGTAGAAACAGTCGCGCCGCAAACCTTTGATTTAACTTCGGAGACTCCACCATTCGTTCGGAGATTTAGAGTACCCATCCAAGAGGTAATAGTTGTTAACGGTACAGCCTACGGAAGTAATTGTTCTTTTCAGTTTAATGCTAATGCGAATAGTAGTTGTATTGAAATCTGTGATAATGGAATAGATGATGACGGAGACGGTCTAGTGGATTGTAATGATCCCGATTGCGGTACTAATTTAGCAGTAAACGTGGCGGGTAATGCTTCTATCTGTCGAGGTAGTAGTACCACGATTTCAGCCAACGTAGGTGGCGGTAGTGGTAGCTATAACTATTCGTGGAGTAATGGCTTATCAAATAGCTCTAGTCATTCAGTAAGTCCCTCAAATACAACTAACTATCGCGTAACTGTTACTGATGGTAACGGCTGTACTGCTACTGATAACTTAAATGTAACCGTCAACCCTAACCCTACCATTATCCCCTACATAAGAGAGAACGGAGGGGGTTGGCAGAACACAAATGCGGTCACTGTTTGTGTCGGTGAATCTTTTTCTTTAGGTTCACAGAGTTTACCTGCCTCGGGCGTGACATTAACTTTACCAAATGGTAGTACGGATGGTAGCCCTAGTGGTAATACTTTCTTTGACTTCAATAATGTGAGTACGAGCGGAGCGGGTACTTACATCCTTAGATATACCGATGGAAACGGCTGTATTGCTACTCAAAATTATAACGTAACAGTCAACCCAATTCCTAACCTTGACCAATACATCGGGGTGAATGGTGGCGGGTTACAACGACGCAATTCTATTACGGTTTGTTCGGGAGACGAACTATTGTTGGATATGGGTGGCACATTTGGGAGCAATTGGAATTTTGTCTTCCGTCGTCCCGATGGTACAAATATTTCAGGTGGAGCAAATGGTTCAGACCGAGATCAAGTCCGACTACCCACAGTTATCATTAATCGTGTCAACGAAGGCGTCTGGCAAGTCACTTATACCGATCCCAATGGCTGTAGCCGTACCGAAAACTTCACCGTCAATGTGGATGCCTCCTCCGTTGGTGGAACTGTTAGTCCTGTCAACCAATCGATCTGTTTGGGAGATGATTCCGTACCCATCATCCATCGGCTGAACACGGGCTACGTCGGAACGGTTGTCCGTTGGGAATATAGACCA
>JBGCES010000328.1:0-14763 GCA_045106545.1 Saprospiraceae bacterium | reverse complement strand
TTTTTCAAAATATAAAAAGTTATCATCATGTATCATCGCAATAAAATATAAACCCGCAGTTAAATTTTCGGTAGGTAAAGGGATAGTTTTATTAGTTAAATTAGAGCTTTGTTTGGTAAACATTATCTCGCCGATAGCATTGTAGCAGATAATTTGGACATCAGTCGGTCGATTTGAATTTACATCCAAATAGGTAATATCTTGTGCCGGATTAGGAAACAAGGTAATTTTTTCAAATATTTTTTCCCCAGCTTCTTGAATTCCTGTGGTCAAGTTAATTATCGCAAAAGTATCCAACTGACAGCCGTTCGCATCTTTTACAACTACTGGATAAGTACCAGCGATTTGATTGCCAATTATATTGGTGGTATCTCCTATTTCCCATTGATAAGAAAACGGTACTACTCCACTCAGCGGTAATAGTTCGGCTTGTCCATCGGCAATATTGCTAGCTGAAGCATTTTGGATAAGCATATCCACTACAACCGGATCTGGACTGCGTACTGTAACCGTGTCCATTGCGGAAACACAACCATTCATATCTACCACAGTAAGATAATGGTCGCCAGCTAGCTGTTGGGTGACGACGTTTTCTTGCGCTGGAATGTCATCAAAGAAATAAGTATAAGGAGGCGTTCCTCCAAATGCGGATTGCTCAATCCGACCATCATTTGCGCCAAAGCAACTTTCATCTCTTATTCTTATCTCGGCAATTAAGAGTGGCGTTTCGGGTTGATCGATGAAAAAACTATCAGAGGTAATCGCGCAATCATTGGCATCTAATATTTCTAATTGATAGCCGCCTACCGCTAGATTATTGATATTCCGACTCGTCGCACCATTATTCCAGCGGTAACGATAAGGCGCAATGCCTCCATTCATATCTAATTCGATCTGACCATCATTTCCACCAAAACAGTTTACATTTTGAATAGTAATATTCTCAATTACTGGCAAAGAGGCAGGTTGATCAATGGTAATGAGGGGCACATTAACTGCTGCGCAACCATTACGATCAGAAATGAATAATTCGTAAGTCCCCGCAGCCAAATTACTTGGATTCGCGACCGAATCAACTATTTCACCATTAGCAGATTCTAACCACTGATAATTATAAAAATCACTTACACCTCCCAATACTTCAGCGACTACCTGACCATCATTTCCACCAAAACAACTAACATCACGGATAGAATCAGGATCGATTTCAACAGTAATCATATCGGGTTCTTCAACAAAAACAAAGTCAGTAACAATACGACAATTGTTGACATCAGTAATCGTTACATTGTATCCTAATTCGCTGGCTGCCAATATGTTACCAGTCGATAAGTCTCCATTTTCCGTTGTATTTACTCCACCGCCTAATGGAGGACTCCACAAATAAGTGTAAGGTGCACGTCCTCCATTAAAAATAACCGAATAACTACCATCCGCAGCACCGTGACAACTAATGTCCTCTACTTGAACACTATCAATGGTGATCGGCGCTGGTATTTTGCTTACTTTAATATTTTTTAGTTCTGCTTGACAACCTTTCTGATCGGTTACGCTTACTTCATAATCTCCGATTTCTACTTCCACTAAGTTTTGAATCGTATCGCCCGTGTTCCAAACAAATTCATAAGCAGGTGTCCCACCTTCTACTAATAACTGAATACTATCCACTCGTTGAGTTGGATTATTACAAATATCAGGAGCGACCACAAAGGCTTTTATTTCCAGCGAGTCAGGTTGATCAAAAGTCAAAATTATATTTTCAGTACAATCATTTTCATCCAATACCAAAAACTCATATGTACCTGCGGTTACATCGACCAAACTAGGGCTACTTTGTTCATTGTCATTCCAAAAATAGCGATACGTTCCTGTTCCACCCGCCACTTGAATTTCAGCACTTCCGCTGTTATCGCCGTAGCAATTAATCGTGGTAGAATCCATGACCATTAATTCCAAAGCCGTAGGTTCTATTAAATTAAAAGTATCAGTCTGATAAGTACAACCATCCGCATCCGTCACCAAAGCCGCATATTCTCCAGCAGCTAAATTCTGAATATTTTGAGTCGTTCTTCCATTGTTCCAATCATAAGAAAATGGAGGTCGTCCACCACGAATGAAGTTCAAATTGATAAGTCCATCTTCAGCAGCAAAACATTCAGGAGATTTAACAAAGGGTTGATATTCAAACAGTTGTCTTCCTTGTAAGGTGAAAGAGGTATCATATTTACAACCAAAAGCATCTACAATATCTACTTGATAAAATCCGTCTGCTGCATTGCGAATGGTATTAGTTGTTTCACGTGTATTGCATTGAAAAGACTGAGCTGGTTGCGCGAGTTGGATATCTATTAATCCATTAGCCGCGCCCACACACAATGGCGGGCGAATGGTTGCGTTAATTACTAATTCATCGGGCGCAGTAATTGAAAATGTCGTATCAATCCTACAATTATTATTATCTAAAATTTCTACAGTATAATTGCCCGTAGCTAAATTGGTTAATTGAGTCGTATCCGTGTTTAAATTTTCCCAGTTAATTTGATATTTATCATTTGCAACCGTGCCGCCCGTTATTTCTAGCTTAATTTCACCATCGGTTGCGCCTGGACAACTTGCATTTTGCGCAGTGGAGTTACTAATAGTTAAAGGCGTTGGATTTTGAATTTGAAAACTTTCTTCTTGCTCACATCCCGACGCATCCGTTATCTTTAATTGGTAATTTCCGCTCACCACATTAGTTAAATCTTCGGTAGTTTCACCATTGTCCCATTCGTATAGATAAGGAGCAGTCCCGCCCATCGTAGTTAATAGAATACGACCATTGTCTTCATTGAAACAATTGACATCTTGCAATTCATCTACTTGCAATTGTAACGTATCGGGCGTATTAACGGAAAAGAACGGGGAAGTTAATTGACAATTATTAGCATCCGTGATGACAACTTGATAATCTCCACTAGCGACATTGGGCAAATCTTGCGTCGTCTCCCCATTATTCCAATCGTAGCTAAACGGCGCGGTTCCGCCTAACACACTCAAAAGAATATTTCCATCAACCGAATTGGCGCAACGCGGCTGTTCAATTTCAGAATTTAATTGCAAAGCAGATGGTTGCGATAAGACAATATCTAAAACCGTTTCACAATCATTATCTACCACGGAAACCGAGTAAGTATCAGCAGTCAATTCATCGATCATCATGGTTTCCTCACCAGTGTTCCATTTAACCGTAGGATTATCACCTTGAACTGCGATTTCAATCATCCCATCCGCTTCCGCGAAACAACTCACGGGACGTAGAGCGGCAATTGAGACTTCGGCGATAGGCTGATTGATAACTAAATTATTAACCACTCTAGGGCAAGCCGCCGATGAATTATCTGTTACCGTTACGCTGTATGTTCCGGTTGGTAAATTTTGAATCGTATAGCTGCCGTTTACGCCAGCGACATTACCATTCGTTGCGCCACTCCATGCATATTGAAAAGGCGGTAATCCACTTTGGGGTGTTAAAGCAATCGAGCCATCCGTAGTAGAACATGCCGAAACATCTGTAACCGTAGCCGCAACAGAATCAATACTTTCGACCGTAGTAACGTAAATAAAATCCGTACTTTGACAACCTTCATCACTCGTGACAATAACTAGGTAACGATCGACTAAATCACGTTGAGCATTAGCAGCAATCGGTAAAAAATCGGTCGTGTCTCCTGTATTCCATTCGATGTCGTAATTCCCATTTGGTAGCGCAAAATCTAACCGAAGCGTATCCATTCCCCCTAGACAAATCTCTAAGGAGTCGCCCTGTTGAATAGCGAAATCTACTTCCGTTTTTACCTTGATCGCCACACTATCTACATCTGAACAACCAGCAGGACTAACCGCAGCAAGATAGAAAGTGGTATCTTTATCTACAATAATATCAGTGTTAACGAGCTGATTATCAGCAGTTGGTGGGAAATTAGTATGAAAAGTAATGGCCGCTCCTGTATTGTGGTCATCAAAAATATTTAAACTTGCTAAATCAAGAAATTGTCCACTACATATTTCGGGCTGATCGCTAACCGATATTTGAGGATTGGGTGGGACAATAAAAGAAGCAGGCGTGCGCGGCTGTGATTGACAATTAAAATTATTAGCAGATTTCGCTTCTGCGTAAAAAGTATAAATTTGAGTCGTATCACTCGAATTTGTGGGCGCTGTAAAAGAGAATCCCGTTCCAAAATCAGGAAAAACGATCATTCCACCCGTCAGCGAATCGTACCAAAATACAAAATCTCCTTGTTCTATAGTGGATGTAATAGTTCCTGATTCACCGCTGCAAATGGTTGCATCTGTGACAAGAGGCGGTAATAATTCAAAATCATCCGTTTCGCCGTTACAATTTTCATCAACCATATTACACGGAATCTCTTCTGCTGCGGGGTTAATATTAGCATTGGTATCATTACAGTCTGTATTGTCTAAAACGTAGCCCACTGGAGCAATATTTGCACAGGCTTCCAGCGAAATATTGGCATCTCCAAAGCCATCATTATCCGCATCTAGGTAATACGTCTGAACGTCACCTCCTGTAGGTTGCGAACCATAGAAAACTAGATTATCCAGCGCTACATCTGACTCACTGCCATTTCCGCCTTGTGATACAAATCGCAAGCGAACCGTCTGACCGTCGTAGGCAGTCAAATTGATATATTGTTTTTTCCATTCGTTGCCTTGATTACCTTCAATATTCCAAAGGTTAGTCCAATTCGCGCCTGCATCTAAAGAGACATCTAGCTTTAAACTATCTATATTTCTACCAAAAGCGTGATATTGAAAAGAAAAATGACAATCTGGTTCGCCTTGGGTATTGATATCAATACATTCTGTAATTAAAACAGCTTCGTTACCGCTACGGCAATTTGTACCCGAAGATTCCGTGTATAAATAGTTGCCATCGCCATCAGCATCGGCGGCTGGTCCAGTATTCGGAGAAGGCGTACTTCCCGTATTTACTAACCAATCAAAATCATCTTGTAAATCATTCTGCCAGATACCCGTTATCGGGCAAGCGACATTACAGTCCGTCACACAAACAGACTGCTGATTAAATGTTTCGCGCAAAGTCGTAGGCGCAAGTTCACAAAGAGTTGTAGCGGAAATAACGCATGAATTGGCAGAAATCGTTGCACCACAATCGGTACGTAGATAAATATCTAATGCGCTATTTTCGGGTAGATTTTTTAAGGCAAAAGGTGGGCAATCTGCCATAACAAGCGTTCCGCCATCAGCTACTAAGCCATTGCCAGGTGTAAATCCCACTGGTCCATATTCGATCAGGGTATTTTCACAAAACCCTGCTGCGAACCAATCTAATAGAAAAGTAGTAGAATCGACATTGACGATTTCCACATCTAGCGGTTGTAAACAGGCTTGATCTGCAAAAATCAACTCTGCATATTCTAAAAACCCTATATCATTTGGTACATCATCACAAAAAGCGAGTGTCCAATTACCCGCTGCGAGATTTCCATCAAGTTGAGATGCAAAACTTTCCTGCGGAGCAAAAGCGCCAATAAAAGGTGCGCTTCCATCAACGATTGAGTTACAGGCAGCTGGTACAAATGAAGTATAAGTTCCACAACTTATATCGGTTGGATCTCCATAATTGTCTTGACCACTTCCATTATCGGCGGATAGTATAATGGTTTTTCCAAAAGGAGAAGTCAAACGTATCTCTATATCGTCCGTAAAACTGTGCTCGATCACCACTCGTACTTCTGCGATAAAGACATCCTCTCCCAAGCGCGCTCCAGCTGGTAAGCCGTTCACATCAAAGTTGATCAGTAATGGCTCAGCGGTATTGCAGCCATTATCAGGAATGAGTTCGTGAATTTGGCAATTAGTAGCATAATTATAGGTTTGCGCATGCAGGGTAGGCATAGCAAATAGCGCTATGAAAACAAAGCTAAATAGAGAAGCAGAAATTCGCGAATAGTATGATAATAACAATAAAATCATCGAGGGTGTCGGCGTATTTTAACGCAAAAAACAAGCCTTTGCGCAATCAGAATAATTATGAATTTGAGTTATCTGTTTTTAGTAATTAGACGAATTTCTAACGAAAAATCGATAACCCACTAAATTATAATGTACAGATAAATCAACTATAATCACTGACTGTGAATAAATAATTAGACCTCTTAACCAAGTAAAATGATTGAAAAAAGTAAAAATTAGAAAGGGTAGTTCTTATATTGTAATTACTTAATAATCAAGATATTACAACCAACGAGTAAAGGCAGTGTGTGGTACAGTTTGCGTATTTTAGGAAGACAAAATTGTGGTAATGGTAGTTGTGTTTTCGGAAACTGTAATATATAATATTCGTGGAGCGTATTGTCTTTCGTAGTGCTTTTAAAATTTAAAAAAGTAAATGCTTACAACTGCAAATTAAAGCAATTTTAATGAATAATAAAAATCTTACTAATGAGTTATGGGTGAGCTAAATTGTTCAACTCACCTTTTCTTCTTCCAGTATTTTTATCCCTGCAAACCAACGCCATTAATTCCTTTTTCTTCCAATTCCAATATTGCTGCAACATGGGCGTCTGCGATCTTTTGTCGAATGGCAGGTTTCATTAGTTCTGCTGCTTGTAGTTTATTATTATAAAAACCATTTTCAGTCAAAACTGCTGGCATACGAGTCTTCCGTAGCACATAGAATTGATTATTTGGTCGAGACTTGAGGTGGCGATTTTTCCAACCCGTTTTTGCTAATATGTGTTTTTGAAAAACACCTGCAATTTTTTGTCCCATTTTAGAGCCATGAAAATGCCAAGTTTCTATTCCGCTAATACTTGCAGGCGCCCAATCATTGGCTGAACGCGCAGGTGCTGCATTGGAATGTACAGAAACAAAGATTTTAGGTAAAATAGAACGTTTTTCATTAGCACGTTTAACACGCGTTTCTAAATAATTATCGACGTCCACTTCTGGTACAGTAACGTAATACTTCACTCCTACTTCGTCCAATTTCGCTACGATCCGTGCTACAACATCCCGATTAAATTCATACTCAAAAAAGCGTGTCTTGCGATCTTCAAAAAGTGGCGAACGCTTACCACGCGTTAAACTACCATGTCCATTATCCAAACACCATAAATAGCGCGCGTTATGTGTTTCAAGTACCTCGTCTGGTGTATCAGGAATGGTAACATCATTACCGCTATCTATCTCATCCAAATCTACCTCAGATCCATCGGCGGGTAAGGTTGGCTTATCCGATGGTTCTACCTGCTCTGCTGCTTCGTCATAAATATCTTCTGTGGTTTCTGTCTCCGTAGTTGGTGCTTCTTCGTTGACCGTTTCCTCAATGATTTCCAGATCCTTTTCGTTAATTACGACTACTACAGTATCAGGCTGTATTTCTGCCCCATCCTGAGCGATTATTTCATCATCTTCATCCAAATCCACCAGATCAGGTACTTCGGGCTGAGGTGGCAATTCAGGTTCATCCTTAGGTTGTACTATAGGAGGGTCTTTAGGTTTAGGAGGAGTGGTTGGACGTGGATCAGGTTTAGAAGTGGGTTCTTTCGGAACGGTACTCGATCCACCAAAAATGGCGTTAAGAATGGATTTAAGAGCGTCGAGGATGCTGCGCATAAGATATTGGTTTTCTCTCTAAAAATCGGCATGAACAATAGATTTGTAAAGTATCAGTCTATTCAAACTCTATTGTTTCCTGCATGTTTGATCAATCTGAATGGGCAAGATAATGGTTTTGTTGAAAAAATGGAAGCGTTTCAAATAAAAACGTTGATAATCAATAGGTTAGATAATATAAATCCATCAATAAAAAAGCAGTAGCTTTTTACACCTACTGCTTTTTTGATTTGTAAATTATAATTTTTTTATATTAAAAGCTCAATTTAGCTGCCAAACTTGGCAAAATTGGTAACTGATCTACACGGTCATAATCTACACGATCAAAGAAGAAAATGTTTTGACGATTGTAGATATTTGTTATACTAGCAGTCAATTCTAAATTCAAACTTTTTGTAAATTCTATCCGTTTTTTCACACTCGCATCCATCCGGTGATAAGTAGGGAGGCGACCTCCGTTACGAGTCTCTGAATAAAGAATACCTAATCCACCTTCACTCGGCTCGTCAGGATTACCAGTTAACACATTCGTATCGATACCGTTTAGGTAATTATATAAGGTATGAAAAGATTGGGTTTGAGTAAAAGGGAAACCCGTACCAAAGTTCCAACGAAGGGAAGCTTCCCAAGTTTTATCCTCTCCAAAAGTGTACGTTCCTAGCAGGTTAATATTATGCCGACGGTCAAAAATAGTCGGGTACGTTTGTTCTCCATCAAAACGATTCACATAACCTAAAGAGTAAGTTGCCCAGAGGTATAAATCACGGTTTTCGTATTTTAATGAAAAGTCAACTCCGTAAGCTTCGCCATTTTCGGTTGCGAAGTTAGGATCTTGTTCACCTAGTTTATTTCGATTCAAATTGATGAGTTGACGGAAGTCTTTGTAGTAACCTTCAACGTTTGCCGTGATTTGACTAGATAAATCAATTTCTGCACCTAGAATTGCATGAGCCGATTTTTGTAAGCGATCATCAGTAGGTGTACGTGTCCCAGGATTAAAAATTGTTTCTTCTGGTCCAGAAAGGAAGCCGACAAATAAATTAACTACATCACGTTCGTTGACGGAACTAACGAGGTTTTGAGAGTAGATACCAGCAGCTAATTTAAACCGAAGAAAATCGGTTGCATTATATTTAGCACCTAAGCGAGGTTCGATACTCACATCAGACTGCGAAGCATAAAACTGAAGTCTGATAGAAGGCTGTAAAATTAATTTACCAATGGTTTGTTTATACTTCAAATAACCCGCTAATTCAGTTGTAAAATCTTCTTGATTGATCGTTACACCTAGAAAGTTTCGGAAGCGAAAATCAGTGTTGATACCTGTAAACCGAAATCCATAGTCCACTTGATTTTTATTACCAAAATAAGTAAAATTCAAATTGGCAGAATAGTCCGTAATACCACTAGTTCGGGGATTTCCGTCTCCTTCATCTAATTCGATATCGTAACGAGAGAAGGCGATTGTACCATTTAATACTACGTTAGAAGCAGGTGGAACTAAGGTAAAATTCGTACCAGCACCAGTCGTTGTCCAACCTAAATTAGCAACATCGACAAAATTTACGCGATCGTTAAAGTTAAAACCAAAAAGGTTGAATTTACTTCCGTTTTCAGATTGAAAAGATAGTTTTCCATATAAATCTGTAAATCCATAAGGCAACCCAAGCGTATCAATAGGTTCGTATTGATAAAGCACCTTGGAGGTTTCGTCTAAGTAAGAGTGTTTAGCGGTTAATAAAAAAGAAGAGCTACCGCCACCGCTTTCCTTTAATTTCTTCAAAGGACCTTCAAGTAATACTTTCGAGAGGAAAGGGCTAGAGGAAACGACTCCGCCATATTTTTTACGATTTCCCTCCCGCGTTTTAATATCAACGATTGCTGAGATTCGACCACCGTATTCGGCATTGAATCCACCAGTTAAGACATCTACACTTTTAATGGCTTCGGTCTCAAAAACGGAGAAAAACCCAATGGAGTGAAATGGATTGTAAATAGTCATTCCATCCAGTAGGATCTTATTTTGAATGGGCGAACCACCCCGAATATAAAGTTGTCCCCCTTGATCACCCGTTACGATAATACCAGGTAAAACGGGTAAATACTGAGCTATATCCGCTTCTCCCCCCGTAGAAGGCAAAGATCGAATTTGTTTGGGTGTAACAGTTACTTTAGAAACTTGCACATCAGACCGCGCTTGTTCCCTTGAAGCGGAAACATTTACAGTCCCTAGAGTTGTAGCAGCTTCGGTAATGTATAGACTTTTATAAACAATAGCATTATTGGCTACTTTTATATCTACAGCAGTGCTATCATAGCCGATATAAGAGGCTTGCAAAGTATAATTACCAGCAGGGACATCAGCTATGGTAAAGAAACCATTAATATCGGTGTTACCACCCATGGTTGTTCCTGATAATTGAACGGTTCCATAGATGATCGGATCACCTGTTTCTTTATCGTAAACATTTCCACGCACAATTCCTTTTTGGGCGGAGAGTGTGAAAGAGGTGAGTAGTAGTAAAAGGAGTGAATAGTAAATTTTCATAACGGGTGTTGAAACGGCTAAAGCCAATCACTGGATGACTGACCGTTTGCCAAAAGTGAACTTGTTGTAAAACGATAGACTAGGTTTTGTTAAAAAAGTTGCATACAATTTAACTTTAACGAGTAGTAATCATAAGTGGCAAAGATAGTAGAATGAATAAGAACGAGAAATTTTAAAAAGAGTGTTTGTCTGTTAGAAGTTGAATTTTGTCGAATTATGGAGGATTAAAATAAATTGATAAATAATATGACAAAATAGTACTGTCATCCGTTGGCATAGGTTCTAATTGTCCAATTGTGATATATCGTGAAACTAAAAAAGCCAATCAGCGAATTTTCTTAACGCTGATTGGCTATATAAATCTCAATAGAAGCATAGTAAGTGGCGGATAAAAATTAGATATAAGTTATTTTGATTTGCTGAAATCAGCTAAGTAACTGACTGAAAGTAAGTTACGTGATGATTTTGGAAAATCTCAAAAAAAATAACTTATGTCTAATTCCGCCTAATAACTTATGCAAAGTTAACGAGTAGCTAAATTGCTACTCGCCAATTCTTTATCTTTCTTACTTCTTAATTACTCGAATTAAGGTAGGTTCGCTATCATTGTCACGTAATACGCGAATGAAGTATATGCCTGGATTTAATTCTTCCAAACTCATTCGTTCGTGCATATCACCACTAACTAATTTCTTAGTCTTAATTAAACGACCATTGGTATCCATCAACTGTACTTGAGCATCAGTACTCAATGCAGAAAATAATTCTACCATGATTTCGTCACTTACAGGATTCGGATATGCCATTGCAAAATCAGGCATACTCATCATCGCCTCAGCAGTATTAGAGTATTCTAAATCAGCATCCATGACATATGCTACCCGATAGTAAGCCCGACCGCGTTTAGGTGATTCATCAACAAATCGGTAAACCATCATATCATTGTTTTCAACTGTAGTTGCATCATCGCCAATTACTTGGAATGTTTCACCTCCGTCATCTGAACGCTCTACCACAAAAGCAAAGTTGCTTACCAAAGCAGATAATTCCCAAGAAACTTCGACTTCTTTGCTACTAAGCGCATTCGTAGTAATGTTAATATCGTCACCAACTAAACCACCAGGACCAGTTAAAACGATTTCAGCTGAACCTTGACAGAAATTATTATCCGTGATAGTTACGCCATATCTACCTTCAGACAAACCAGAAATCACTGGTGTGTTACAACCATTGCTCCAGTTGAAAGCATAAGGGGCAGTTCCACCAACAGGTACAGCTTGAATACTTCCGTCATTTCCACCTGCACCGATTGGATTAACAATTACAATATCAACTAAAGGAACTGGCGCACTTTCTAAGTCTGCACATGCTGAAGCAGTACAACCAGCAGCATCAGTTACGGTTACGCAGTAAGTACCGGCTGATAAATCTAAGATTGCTTGCGTTACATCACCAGTTGACCAGACATAAGTATAAGGCTCATTGCCACCTTCGGGCATTGCCATGATTTTACCATTGCTATCATTACCACATTCTGGATTCCAAACTAATACCTCAACTTCTAAATCCGAACGGTTACCAATAGTAAAGGAAGCCGTATTATCACAACCGTCAGCATCAGTTGCAGTTACGGTATAGGTACCTGCAGTTAAATCTGTTGCCGTATCACCTGTCTGACCATCGCTCCAAGCATAACTATAAGGAGCAGTACCGCCAGACGCAGCAGCTACTGCGATACCAGTTGCATCATCAGGGCAAAATACGCTTTCAGAAGCAGTAACATCAACACTAACAGTAGAAGAGATATTATTAACTGCACCAACACCTGATGCTTCACAACCATCTGAACTCGTTACAGTCACTCGGTAAACACCTGCTGATAATCCAGTAATTGTCTGAGTAGTAGCACCATTATTCCACATATATGTATAAGTTCCAGAGCCGCCAAAACCATTAGCTGTAGCTGTACCAATACTGCTACCTGCACAATTTGTGTTCGTTGTTTCTACGGTAACGGTAATTCCTCCACCGCCACTTACAGTCACGCTAGAAGTTGCAGTACAACCATTGGCGTCCGTAGCAGTAAGTGTATAAGTACCCGATGGTAATTCAACACTAGCACCAGATGCGCCATTACTGTATGTAAAAGTATAAGGAGCAGTACCTCCAGAAGCAGAAGCTGTAACTGTACCCACACTTCCTGTACAACCTCCGTCAGCAGATACAGAAGCGTTAACACTAATCGCTTCCGGCTCAGAAATAGTAACTGATGCCATTGTCATACAATCACCATCAAAAACAGATACCGAGTAGGTTCCTGCTGCTAAACCAGTAACAATCCGAGTCGTTGCACCATTAGTCCATTCGAAAGTATAGTTCCCAGAACCGCCTACAACGCGAGCCATTGCTTCACCGTCGCTACCACCATTACAAGTAGGATCTGTGCCAAGAATATTGATATTAATGTCGCCATGTGTAATTACTTCAGCTGAAGCCGTAGTCATACAACCGCTTGCATCAGTTACGGTCAAAGTATAAGCACCTGCGGCTAAATCACTAATATTTGCTGTAGAAGCTCCATTTGACCATGCGTAATCGTAAGGTGCATTACCACCACTAACCGAAGCTGAAATAGCCCCAGGTACAGTACATGCGATATTAGTCGTTTGTAATGATACGTTAATTGCAGATGGCTCGCCAATTGTTACCGAACCAGAAGCTGTACAATCTCCATCAGAAATAGTTACACTATAAGTACCCGCAGCTACATTAGTAATCGTTGCAGAAGAAGCGCCGTTGCTCCAAGCATAAGTATAGTTACCTGAACCGTTCATTGGTTGTGCTGTAGCAGAACCGCTAGCTTCCCCATTACAAGTAGCATCTGTACCCATGACGTTAACAGATAAGTCAGAAGCAGGAGCAGTGATTGCAACCATATCATTAACGGTACAACCGTTTACATCAGTTACGGTAACAGCGTAAGTTCCAGCACCTAAACCAGTAACCATTGCACTTGTCGCTCCTGTCGTCCATTCGTAAGAATATGGACCAGTACCACCATTCGGCTGCGCTATAGCTGAACCACTCATCGGTGAATCACAAGTCGCATTGTTCGCAGTAAAAGTTACATCTAATACTGCTGGTTCGTCAATCGTGACAGAAGCTGTCCCACCACAACCTTGTGCATCAGAAACAGTAACACTGTAACTACCTGCGCCTAAGTTTTCGATCATACGAGTAGCAGCACCAGTACTCCAATTATATACATAGTTGCCATCACCACCTACAGCGGAAGCCGTAGCAGCACCATTCATGAAACCATTACAACTAGGCATCATGGAAGCAATATTTACAGTAATATTATCTACACCAGTAATAAATGTAGAACCTGTTCCAGTACAACCAGAACCATTATCTGTTACGGTAACTGAATAAGAAGCATTAGCTGCTAAATTCGATACTGTAGCAGTAGAACCACCATTGCTCCATGCATAAGAATAATTACCAGAACCACCACTTACGGTTGCTGTAGCAGAACCAGTAGCATCTCCACATTGATAATCGTTCGTCACATCAACAGTCAAATTACTACCACCACCAATGGTGAAAGTAGCTGTTCCTTGACATCCTTGTGCATCTGTAGCCGTTACAGTATAAGTTCCTGGAGTTAAATTGTCAGCGTCAAAACCACCACCTAAGGTATAAGTATATGGTTCAGCACCGCCACTAGCAGAAAAAGTAGCAGAACCATCTGCACCATCGCCACAACTTGCATCATTAGTTTGGACATCGACATTAATGGTAACGCCATTAGCAACGGTTGCTGTTTCTACAACTTGACAGCCATTACCATCGGTTACAGTTACAGAATAAGTTCCTGGTAATAAATCAGGGTTGACTTGGGTTGATGCGCCATTACTCCATTGGAAAGCATAAGGAGCTGTTCCACCATTAATAATCGCTTCAATACTTGCATCACAACCGTTAAAACAAGTAACATTGATGATACTTAGACTTACGTCAAGTATTCCAAAAACGGTAGTAGAGGCAGTAGTAGAACAACCTGTTGCGTCTGTAACTGTGACAAAATAATTGCCAGGTGCAAGTCCAGTTTGTGAAGCTGAAGTTGAGCCATTAGACCAACTGTAAGTATATCCACCCGCACCACCACTAGCATTGGTAGTGATGTCACCAGGATTTGTACATACTGAGCTAGTACTGCTGATAGATGCCACAACTGCTGACGGTTGTCCCAATTCAACGTTTGCAGTTCCTGTCAAGCCGTTACCATCAGTTACTGTGACAGTGTAAGTGCCAGCACTGCCGACCACTTGTTGACCTTCTGCACCAGTATTCCACTGGTAGGAGTAGTTGCCGTTACCACCGCTTACGCTAGCAGTAACTACCCCGTTGGTAAATCCGTTACAAGAAGGCTCTTGTGAATTTAGATTTACCGTAAGATTTTGACTGAACAAAGGTGAAGCCAAACAAAAGAATAGTGCTATTAATAGACTGCTCTCCCATTTGCCGCTCTTTGCTTGAGATCTTTGTAGGTGTTTAAACATAAC
>JBGCES010000327.1:0-23019 GCA_045106545.1 Saprospiraceae bacterium | reverse complement strand
TGCGGACCTGATTGCTAATATTGTCATGCTCCACAACGTCATTGATTTGACCAATGTGTTGAACCAAATGAATGCAGAAGGAGAAACGGTCACTAAAGAATTGGTAGAAAGAATAAACCCATATATGAACAGACATCTTAGGCGTTTTGGTCGATTCCATTTAGATATGGATGATTTACCCGACCCCTTGCAACAAGAAGGACTTGATTTTTTATAGCCAGATTTTGGTCATAGAAAACGGGTGTTCACTTTTTGATTACAGAATCCCGTTTTCTGTGACTACTTTTTACATGTATCCTGTAACTACTCCGAATAGGATACCAAGATTTGAAGATTTTCATCCTTCTATCGCTATTCCATTACACTATTTGATTTATGCACAGCCTGAACATCCAGTGATGAAGTCGCTGCGTCAGTTCTCAGATGCATTCATTCCTACCCTCTCTGTTTATTCCGAAAATGATGTTTTCGAAAATGAATACTGGCTAGATAAAACGCCTCCACCCCCTTCGATTGGAAATTTACCTTTTCAAAATAGTTTTTACGAGGATAATAAAGAACGAATTAATTTCGGTTTTAAACCGAAGTATCGGATCGTTATTAAAAGGGAGCAACAAAGTAAAACTAGAATATTTGAGGTAGGATAAGAACCGTATATCCAGTAAAGGCTGCGGGAACTAAAACACGGAAAAGGGGCTTATAGTAACTTCATAACCAATGTTTAGTATAGCAAAAATATGATTGGAACAGAAATTTGCAATTTGTGTAAAAAGAGAAAGAATTAAAGGATAGCCATATCGTTCCAAAAGCAATCTATAGATGGATAAAAAAGACCTCGGCAACATCATTTATCAGAAGAGGAAAAAATCCTAATGTCCGAGTTCAGGATGGCGTAAAAATCAGATTGCTTTGTGGTGATTGTGAACAGCAATTCAGTGTCTATGAAAAGTATTGTATTGAAAATATTTTCAAACCAATAAATGATGCAGCTTTTCCAGAACAGATACCAATAGGATTCGAGTATGACGAAAGACTCTTCTACTTTATCAATTCAATATGGTGGAGAATAATTTATTGGAGTTCAATGGATAAGGAAGTTACAGAGTCAAAGTACTGGAAGCAGATTCAAAAGTATGAAGAAAAGCTAAGGGTTTTTTTATTGAGACCTGAACAGCCATGCGATGTTAGTAACAACTACCTTCTTCTTACGGGATATGTAAAGGACGCACCACAAAATTTTTAAAATTTAAATTACTTTTTTATGCGTTCTGTTGACCCCTTTATTATGTTTAATGATTCAGCTTGTTTCTTCTCACTACGTATTCCTAGTTTCTGTTTCTTTGGAAATATTATTGGACTTGAAGATGAGCAATTGAAGTCACTGAAACTAAACCCAAACGGTGGTATTTTTAAAATAACTCAAGGAGAATTTATCCAAGAAACTAATATCTCTAGCTTTATAGCAGTCAGAATAAAAGCATCCAATGATAGATTTAAACAAACTTCAGATAATCAGAGAACAATTATCACTGATCATGCCTTGAAGGACTTAGATAAATTTAAAAAATCGAAGTCTTTTACTGCTACTCGACTTGATTTCTTGAGAGAATCGAATTCTAAAGATGAATAAAGGACTTATACTATACCTTTATGTAAACTGATCAAGAATAGAGGTAACCCGTGAGTATCAACAAGTAAGAGTTATGAACTAAAAAATCATCATGAACGATAATATTAACGAAATTATTAAATTAGTCGCAAATGGCATCATTCCATTATTAGTTTTACTCTTCTGCAATCAAATTAAACGCCCCAGTAATCAGCACACTATCCTGCGGACTAAACACCGAGGCATTGCGGATTTCTGTCCTGCCATTATACGTCGCTCCAACTTGTACTTCTCGTTGTTCTAATTCTACTTCTCCGTTACTACTTCCCGTTTTAACTAATACAAAATGCCGATCTCCTGCGGCAACAACGGCTGCCGCAGGTAGCCCACCGGCAGGGGAGGAAGTCGTGACGATGTCCGCCTCTACGTACATTCCCATCACGAAATTTTGCTGATTTGTAGCAGTTTTTAAATGACCGAGTACATTTACAGTTCGCTTAGTTTTATCTACCATTGGGTTGATCAGATAAACTTCTGCTGCATAAGTCTGCTGACCACCGTCAGGAATGCGAAACTGGATAGCTTGTCCTTTTTTGATGCGTAAAATATCTTTTTCAAATACTTGTAATTCTACGTGTAGATGCTGAGTAGCAGTTAGGGTAAGTGCTACGTCGGTAGGATCTAAGAATTGTCCCGTTATGGCTTGTATTTCCGTTATATAACCACTAATTGGTGCAACAACGGGAATAGTAGTTGTCATATCGGTAGCCGTCAATTTGTCTGTATTAATGTTTAGTAACGCCAACTTCTTTTGCAGACCTGCTGCCTGAGCGACAGTCACTTTATAATCGGATTCTGCCCGTAGAAAGTTTTTTTGTGAAGCAATATTTTCACCCGCTAATGTCCGCTGACGCTCGTAATCAGCGCTTAGAAAAATCAGCTTTTCTTTGGCTTCCAGATACTCCTGCTGCAACTGAATGAATATTGGATTTTTTAAATTAAATAATACCTGTCCCCGCTTGACCCATTCGCCAGTAATTAAATTGAGTTGAGTGATATAGCCTCCAAAAACAGTACTTACTGCTGCTTGGCTTTTAGGCGGCACTTCTAATACCCCAGTCGCTTTTATTGTGGTGGGAAACTCGGTGGCACTAAGTTGCCCGAATGCCATGCCACCCGTTTTAAATTGGTGTGGGCTGATGGAAATAGTGGTTTCAGGAGTCGTTTCTATCCCTACCGTTGGCAGTGAGTCAGTTTCAGTGGTTGCGGGTGCAGAATTTTCTATTTCACAAGAAATTAGAGAAAGAGAAAGAGAGCCTAACAAATAAAAAGTGATATATTTTTTCATGTCTGATAATTGTTTTTTTATTGTAAATAATTGAGTTCCAATACCGTCTGATTGTATTGGTATAAATTATCCAAGTAATTCTTTTCCAGCACCTTGGCATTTTCCAATGACTGGAGGTATTGAAAGAAATTAATTTCTCCCGCCAGAAAGGCTTTAGTACCATAATTGAGCAGTTCTTTTGCCAGTTTTCGTCCCTCCGTCTCGTAAAACAGTAGGGCTTCTTCGTACTTTGTTAATTGAGTTAGCAATTGTCGCTGTTGTGCCCGTAAGCGAAGTTTAAATTGCTGCACCTGTCGGTCAATGATCCTACTTTCCAATTCCGCTACTTCAATGGCTGCTCGTTCTGCTTTACGCCATAGCGGAACACCAACGCCTAACTGAAAACCGGGATAGAATCGGGCATTATTGGCAAAATTGCTACCCATGAAATACTCCAGTTGAATGTCGGGCAAGCCCTGCAGCTTTGCTAGTGCAGCCTGATTTTGGGCTACCTGAGTAGTCGCCTGATAGTACAGTAGTGTGGGCTGCTCGATTAGGATAAGTGTATCTATTAGCCGTCTGACAAAAGTGTCTGTAGGTAGAATCGGTAAGTCATCTATTTGCAACCAGCGGGCTAACTCTTGTTGAGCAACCATCAGTTCTTGCTTACTCTGGCGTAACTGCATAGCCACTTCTTTTTGTTTAGTTACGGCGGTCAGTTGCTCTAAATAAGCAGTTTCTCCTGTTTCATAACGGCGGGTCGCTGCCTGCGCAAATTGAGCATACAGACTATCCAAGTATTGATAGTTTTCTGTTACTTGCTGGCGATAAAGTACGGCATCATAGGCTTGTGCTATCGTTTGCTTTAGTTGCCGTTCTTCCTGTTTTAACCGCTGTTGCTGTACGATGACCTGAGATTCATTCACTGCTTTTTGTTGCCGATAAACTCGGGGCAGTTGAAAATTCTGCTGTGCGCCAAGCACGTGTAATGCCTGACCATTTTCTGCGATATTGTTGCGGTCGAAGCTATAGTAGAAAGCTGTTTTATCAATGTTGTAAGCCTTACCTACTGCGGACTGGCTTTGCTGGATGGCTAAGCGATTCAGGTCTAAAAGACTACTATTTTTTAAAGCCATTTTCTGCGCAGCCGTCAGGGTAAGTCCCGTTTCCTGTGCGGGTGCAGTCGTAGCAAAAAGGGTGACCACCAGTAATATTATAGTTGGTAATGTTGGAGCGGGTGGTATTTTGCTTCTACGTTCGGATAATGCATATAAAATGGGTAACACCACCAGCGTCAATAGGGTAGCGGTGAACAGTCCACCAATGACTACCGTAGCCAGTGGACGTTGTACTTCCGCCCCCGCCGAGGTGGAAAGTGCCATGGGTAAAAAACCTAAAGCTGCTGCCGTAGCGGTTAATAAAACGGGTCGCAAGCGTTGACGAGTACCCGTAATGATGCGCTCGTTTAAGTCGGTAAAGCCATGTTTTTTCATTTCCTTAAAATGTTCGATCAAGACAATTCCATTGAGTACCGCAATTCCAAACAGGGCGATAAAACCTACACCCGCTGAGATGCTAAAAGGCAATCCTCGCAGATGAAGTAATAGTATCCCTCCAACCGCTGCCAGCGGAATAGCACTGAAAACAATTAAGGCTTCTTTGACAGAATGAAAAGCAAAGTAGAGTAGTACAAAAATCAATAATAAAGCGATGGGGACGGCTACTTTTAAGCGATTGGTGGCAGTGCGTAGGTTTTCAAACTGCCCACCGTAGCGAATCGAATATCCCGTAGGAATGGCAATGTCCTGTTCAATAATCGCCTGTACGTCGGCGACTACCGATTCTAAATCGCGGTTGCGGACATTGACTCCGACTACAATTCGCCGTTGGGTATCATCACGTGAGATTTGTGCAGGACCGGTAGTATATTCAATAGTGGCTAATTCGCTCAACGGTACCGTTCCACGATTGGGTAGTTGTACCGAGGTATTACGAATATCTGCCAAATCCGTACGAAAATCAGCCGCGTATTTTACGACTAAGTCAAACTGCTTTTCTCCTTCAAATACACTTCCAGCAGTCATTCCCGCAAAGGACATCGTAAGCACCCGATTGACATCAGTGACATTCAAGCCGTAACGAGCAATTTTGGCGCGTTGGTATTTGATACTCATCTGCGGTAAGCCCGCTACTTTTTCGACCGAAATATCTGCTGCTCCTGCTACTTTTTCAATGGCTTTTTTTATTTCAGTGGCTTTTCTGTTTAATACGGCGAGGTCTTCTCCAAAGATTTTAATTGCCAAATCTGCCCTTACGCCCGTGATCAATTCATTAAATCGCATTTCGATAGGTTGGGTAAATTCGTACTCCAATCCAGGAATCTCGGATAGAGCAGTTTTGAACTCATCTGCTAAAGCGTCTTTGCTACTGGCTGAAGTCCACTCTTTGCGCGGTATGAGTTTGATAATCACGTCGGTTTCTTCCATTGCCATCGGGTCGGTCGGCACTTCGGCAGCACCGATGCGACTCACTACCTGATCGACCTCTGGAAAGGTGAGCAGTATTTTTTCAATCTTAGTCATAGTTTCGATGGTCTTGCTCAGCGAAGTACCTGTTTTCAAAACGGGCTGAATCACAAAATCACCTTCATCCAGCGTAGGCACAAACTCCCCACCCAACTGGCTGAACAGTAATCCGCCAGCGACTAAGAACAAAGTAGCCAATCCTAACACCAATACTTTAAAGCGGAGCGCGAAACGAATAATGGGCGTATAAATCGTTTCCAATCCATGCATCAAACGGGCAGCTATATTTCGTTTACTATTGGGCGCGGGTTTTAGAAATAAAGCCGCCATTACGGGAACGTAGGTAAAACACAAAACGACTGCACCCAATAGTGCAAAACAAAAGGTGAGTGCCATTGGGCGGAACATCTTACCTTCTACGCCTGCCAATGACAAAACGGGAATAAAAACGATGATAATAATTAACTGCCCAAATACTGCCGAGCGCATCATTTTAGTGGTACTGGTCAGCGTAATTTCATCCAATAGTTGTTGTCTTTTATGTTTTTTTACACCGAGCAGTTCACTACTATTAGCAGTAATTTGGAAAGCAATGTATTCTACGATAATTACTGCACCGTCAATGATAATTCCAAAATCAATCGCTCCTAAACTCATTAAGTTGGCATCTACGCCAAACAGGTACATCAAAGAGAGCGCGAAAAGCAAACACAGCGGAATAACAGAAGCGACTACCAAGCCAGAACGTAAATTACCAAGTAGTACAATTACTACAAAAAGGACGATTAAAAACCCTAAAATTAAGTTTTCGGAAATAGTTGCAGTGGTGCGTCCAATCAATTCACTACGTTCCAAGAAGCCATTGATAAAGACGCCTTCGGGTAGAGACTTTTGTACTAACTCCACTCGTTCTTTGACGCGCTCAATAACGGCTTTGGAATTAGCATCTTTTAACATCATGACCTGTCCCATCACCTTTTCACCCTGGCCATTGGCAGTAATGGCGCCAAAACGATTTGCCGCTCCATCTTGTACCGTAGCAATATCTTTGATATAAATAGGTAAACCCTCTCGATTGGCAACGATAACATTTTCAATATCTTCTTGACTACCCAATAGTCCTTCACCGCGAATAAAATAACTCTGGTTGGTTTTCTCAATATAACTTCCGCCCGTGATACTGTTATTGTCTTCCAGTGCGGTAAAAACATCCGTGATTGCCACGTCCATTGCACGTAATTGACTGGGGTCAACGGATACTTCAAAAAGAAAAAAAAAACCACCCCAAGTATTCACTTCTACCACACCAGCAATACCAGAGAGTTGTCGTTTGACCAGCCAATCTTGCATGGTACGTAATTCGATAATGGAATAACGGTCTTCATAACCTGGGCGGACATCCAGAATGTATTGATAAATTTCTCCTAAACCAGTGGAAACAGGTCCCATAAAGGGTTTGCCAAAGCCGTCAGGGATACGCTCCTCGGCACTCTTGATTTTTTCAGCGATCAGTTGACGTGGTAGATACGTTCCTAGTTCATCTTCAAAAACAATGGTCACTACTGATAGACCAAATTTAGACACCGAACGAATTTCCTTTACGCCAGGTAGATTAGCCATTTCCAACTCAATGGGATAGGTAATAAACTGTTCCATGTCCTGCGTCGCCAAATTACGCGAAGTCGTGATGACCTGTACCTGATTATTGGTAACATCTGGCACTGCGCCAATAGGGATATTAGCTAAAGCATATAAGCCAAAACCAACAATTCCACTTACAAAAAGCAGCATCAATAATTTGTTATCAATGCTGAATCGAATTAGATTTTCCGACATAATAAAAAAGGATAATACCTACCAAAATGAATTGGCAGAAGAACGATTACCAGCATGAATTAACAAGTTCTTGTGCTGGAACAATGTTGAAGGAAGGACAAAAGAAAGTAGAGATAGTCGGTGGTAAACTACTTAGATAGTAGCATAGAAAAGAGACTACTCCAACGATTAAGTAAGGTGGAAGAGACAAGGTGGGTGATAAAGTGGAGCGACTACTTCGGAACTGAAGATAGCTATAATCTCCTGCTTCACGGATGGAGTAAGCGGCAAGGATAAGCCACAACTAAATTCGGTAGCGGTTAGCAAAAAGGTAGTAGTAGCGAATTGTTGCAAGGGCAGATTATTGTGATCATCTTCCGTATCGTGTTGGTGTTCTTCACCCGTGATGAAATGGAGATAAAGAAAATCTACAAAAGTAATGGCTTCGCCTAACGCAGTAGCTTCTTCTTGGTGTAATTGATAGTGTTCCATCAGGTCGTTGATTTTAGTCAACTGACTAAAATCACCTTTAGGAATACCTGCACCGGTACAAAAGAGGATCAATAATATGTACACTACGATTTTCAAGTTATCGCAAAGTTATATCTAATTAAGTGAAGATGAAATAAGAACAAAATATTTATAACTGGTCTAATTAAATTTTAAATATAGAGACAGTATGTTGTTCCGAGACCTTTACTTAGAGTCCCCCTAAAACAACGTCTTATCATACTTAGACGCGGGATTCTCTGGACTTTCCAAGCTTTTATCATAACGCATAGATGCGTGTAAGTAAAGCGAGCGAGACACCCGTAAAATAGTCAAATAAGTTAACGCAGCTAGTCCAATGGCAAATGCCATTCCAGCATTGACCGACCAGTCATAGATTAGTACTAAAACCAAAGTAGGTACTAAGAGCATCCACGAAGATAGACCGTAAGAAATAATCAGTGCACCAAAATAAAAACCTGGTTCAGGTTCAAAATTTAAGTCACAATCAGGACAACGTTCGTGCATGTTTCCTGGATTGGAAAGTTTAAGTGGTTGGACAAATAAATCACCCTCTTTGCAGCGAGGACATTTATAATTCCACATGGCTTTCCAAGAAAACTTACTGATTCCTTTTTTATTTTTCATAATATTAATGTGTGATGATTAGTAGTGATTATAAAATCATTTGTAGTTAATAACTGGTTTCGTCCATTCTTACTTTTCCCCAGAAAGTGCGGTACACAAATATAGTGTAAGTAAGCACTAAGGGGATACCAACCGCTACAAAGCCCAGCATAATCCGTAACGACTTGCTAGAAGCAGCGGCATTGTAAACCGTGATGTGGTTAGCCGTATCGTTACTAGCATATAGTAAAACGGGGTACAATTCAATTGCAACTAATGCGAAGAGTAAACTAATCGTTAGCGCCGAGAAGATGAATGCGAATTGGTATTTTTTTCTACTGACCAGACGCGGAATATTAGCAATAGCTAAAAATGCCAAGAGCGGAAAAATAAATAGTGCTGGATTGGCTTTAAAATTGTCCGACAAATGCGGGATGTACAGCAAGGTATAAAGCGAAGTGATACTAAAGCTGACAATAAAGAAGATAATAGCGCGCTTTAGTAACAGACTGATTTTGGCAAATAATCGTCCTTCCGTTTTCATAGTCAAGTAAATAGCTCCATGCATCATGAATAAAGCCAAGGTGGTAACACCTACCATAAAAGCATAAGGATTGAAAAAGTCCACCCAGTTACCGATATATTCATGGTTTTCGTCTAGTGGCATTCCCTGCAACACATTTCCTAGCACGATGCCCATTGATAGTGCTAATATAATACTAGAAATGCAGTAACTAACATCCCACATGTTTCGCCACCACCGCATAGGTTCTTTACTACGAAACTCAATGGAAATAGCTCGAAAAATTAATGCTGCGAGAAAGAGAAAAAATGGAATATACATCGCAGAAAGTAGAGTAGCATACATGATGGGAAATCCTGCAAATAAGGTTCCTCCTCCAATGACTAGCCAGACTTCATTACCATCCCAAACGGGACCGATGGCATTAAGCGCAATACGGCGACTTTCATCTCTTTTGAAAAATAAGTGCCATGCTCCTGCACCCAAGTCAAATCCATCTAAGATAGCGTAACCTGAAAAAACTCCCCCTACAACCAAAAACCACAAAGTTGGTAAATCTATACCGAGAATAGTTTCCATGATATTCTAATTTTCTTATTTGATAACTTTAGCAATTTCTTTCTGTAAAGGTCGCTGGTCGATCAGTTTTTCATCGTAAGGCCCGTGCATAATCTTTTTGTTCAATAGATATACAAAGAGTAGAAATAGAATGAAATAAATGAAGGTGAATAGTAGTAAAGAAAAAAGCACTTGATTAGCAGTTACCGCTTTGGATAGGGCATCTGAAGTGCGTAATAATCCATAGACCACCCAAGGTTGGCGTCCCATTTCGGCAGTGTACCATCCTACTTGGTTAGCAATTTGTGGTAAAATAGCTGTTCCTACAAAGACATAAAGTAACCATTTTTGTTGGAATAAATTACCGCGCCACCATTGCCAACTGGCGTAGAGTGTCAATGCGATTAGAAACATACCGATGGCGACCATTAAATGATAAAATTGAAAAATGGCATTGACCTGACTCGGTCTTTCATTTTCTGGAAAGGCATTAAGTCCAATGACTGGTTCGGAGAAATTATAGTGTAATAAAAAGGTTAGACCGCCAGGAATACGGATACCTCTTACCGTTTCTTGTTCTTTATCCACGTAGCCCATGATGTACATATCCGCCACCGCCAGACTATCAAAGTGTCCTTCCATAGCTGCTAATTTAGCAGGTTGGTGTTCCGCTACATTCTCCGCCGAGCGATGCCCGCTGACTAGTTGCCCCAGCGAGAAGACCGTTGCTACGACTAGCGCAATTTTGAATGCTTTTTTTGATAAATCCACGTAGCGTCCTTTGAGGATATAATAGGCGTGTACACTTAGCACCAAAAATGCACCCGCTAAAAACGCGCCCAACCATACGTGGAAAATACGATCTACACTGGAGGGATTGAAAACCATCGCCCAGAAGTCAACGATTTCGGCTCGTGCTTGCAGACCTTCCCCAACGATATGAAAACCGGCTGGTGTTTGCATCCAGCTATTGGCTACGACAATCCATACGGCAGAAAACATACTGCCAAAGAATACGCCCAGCGTAGAGATAAAGTGAACTCTGGAACTTACACGATTCCAACCAAAAAGTAAAATCCCCAGAAAACCACTTTCGAGCGCAAAAGCAAAAATGCCTTCGGCAGCCAATGCACTGCCAAATACATCACCTACATAGCGGGAGTAAGTTGCCCAGTTTGTTCCAAACTCAAATTCCATCACAATACCCGTAGCTACGCCCAGACCAAAAGTGAGTGCAAATATTTTAGTCCAAAAGCGGCACATGGTTTCATAGACCTTGTTACCTGTTCGTAGATATAAGCCTTCCATGATCACCATTAGCAACCCCAAACCGATACTTAGTGGTGGGTAGATATAATGGAAAGCAATAGTAAAAGCAAACTGAATTCTGGAAAGAATTTCAACGTCCATAATGGAAATTTTGATTAAATAGTAGCGCTAAATTATTGGCTTTCATCTTATTAGAATAGTAAAGTAGTGGTCATTCTTTATTCAGATTACTTCTAAAAAAGGCAATTTGAATAATTGTCACACGAATCTATTTCAGCAAGGTAAACTGATTGCGACTCAATTGCACGATTCCTTGTTTCTCTAGCTTTTTCATCAGTCGAGAAACCGCTTCCCGACTCACATTGAGGTCATCCGCAATCTCCTGATGGGTACGTTGGATAGTAGGGGAGTTACGAGTAGCACTAAGATCACGCAGGTACTGTAGTAATCTTTTATCAAACCCGTGAAAAGAAATATTGTGAATAACCCGTACCAACTCCTGCATCCGTTGATCGTAGCTGCGCATGACAAAATTTTTCCAGCTTTGGTATTTACCCATCCATTCATCGACATAATTTACAGGAATACCAATTAGCGTCGTATCTTCTTCCGCTTCCGTGCGGATCTCACTTTTCTTATTCATCATACAGCACGAAAAAGACATAGAACAGGTATCACCGGCATCCAGCAAATAGAGTAGCAGCTCCTTCCCATCATGGTCATCTTCTCGCATTACCTTAATACTTCCTTTGATGACCAGTGGCACAAGTTTAACATAGCTGCCATAGTTCATAATGACTTCTCCAGCTTTGAAATGCATGAGTTTTCCCACTTCCCCTATTTCTCGTTGTAGCGCAGGTTCTGCAAATTGAGGAAAGTGTTTTCTGACGAGATCAAATGTTGTCATGGACTAAATTATTATGTATTTTTAGGTATAACTTTGAGCGATTCTGCGAGACATCTTCCAATGATTAATGACTCCAATGATTGCGATCAAAACACCTAATCCGATCAACACCCACCCTAGCCAATAAAAACGACTGGTATCGCTAAATTGAAAAATCCCTACTCCCGTAAAGCTCAGGTATAGTCCCGTTCTAACAAAAGCCAACAGTGTACGGTTATTAGCCATTTTAGTGCGGTCAAGTGCCAAAGTATCTCGTAGTATTAATTCTCCCATTTTAATAGAGATTTAAAAGGATGCCCGATAAATCGAGCATCCAGTTACAAAACGAAAAAACCAAAATGTTCTATAATTATAGATTTTTCTTCATCAAATAGAAATCTACTTTCTCGTAGTCGTCAACGTTCGCCACTCTCTCTTCCATCTGTTTCAAATCCTTTGGTGGTGGTACGATTACTTTGTCTCCTTTTCTCCAGTTTAAGGGCATCGCACAGCCGTTTTCATCTGCCATTTGCATCGCGACCAAAGCACGCTGAATTTCATCCATATTACGTCCCACATTGAGGGGATAATACATAATCAAGCGGATATTTTGTTTAGGATCGATGTAGAAAACGGCACGGACAGCAGCTGTTTCACTTGCACCAGGGTGCAACATTCCGTAGAGATGCGCCACTTTCATATCCAAATCGGCGATAATAGGAAAATCCATATAAACACCCGTTTTTTCGCGCACATTATTGACCCATGCCAAATGGGAGTGAACACTGTCAATACTTAAACCAATCAGTTTAGTATTGCGCTCGGCAAACCATTTTTTATCTACGGCAAAACCCGACATTTCGGTTGTACAAACAGGGGTGAAATCAGCAGGGTGTGAAAACATGATAACCCAGCTATCTTTACCATATTCAGATAAAGTCAGGTCACCTGCCGTAGTTTTGGCAGTAAAATCAGGAGCGGTATCGCCGATGCGAGGCATGGCGTAATTTTTAACTTCATTTTCCATGAAAATGTATATTTAATTGTTGTTTGCTAGGGATCAGAAACTTTCTAAGTATCTAATACCTGAAGTAATTATTTATTTGAATTCATTTACGGCATCACTCAGGTCGTACACTTCAGTACGATCACCAATAATGCTATCCACAATGCTTGATCCCGCCGCCGAACGATAACCGCCCGCACAGTGTACGATTACGGGTTTGTCCGTCGGGATTTCTTCTGCTCGTTCGCGGAGTTCGGGTAATGGAATATTAATAGCGTGGTCGAAAAATTTACCATCGGCTACCTCACTTTGGTTGCGAATATCTACAATGGTGTAGTTAGTTTTATGAATTTTAAAGTCCTCTAGGTCTAGTCCGGACATCTGCGATTCCCGTTCTGCACCGTCAAAAACGAAACCACCTAGCATGTGCACGGCATAGCCAATCTTAGCTGCTTTTTGAATGGCGGTTTCTATTGCTTCCGAATCTGTGCCGACTAAATAAAATCGTTCCTTAGGGTCGATGATAGAACCTAACCAGGTTTCAAACTTGTTTCCAGCCATGATATTGATTGCCCCTGCGTGGTGTCCTTCCTTAAAGTCGGCTGCTGGACGAGTATCTACGATAAAGCCGTCGGACAACGGTTGTTTGGGTTGACTATCTAAGCGCGGTACAGCGGCAATGCTGTCGGCATAATTAGCGACCCCAGCCTTATTGACATCTACAGCGTATCCAAAATATTTAGGAATAAAAGGTTGTCCTTCCAGTAACCACGCCACAAATTCATCTTCGCTCATGGGTTGTAATGCGGCATTGTCTTCTAACTGTTCTTTTAAAGTACTACTAAGTTCATCACTCATGCCTTTGCCACACAAGCTACCTGCACCGTGAGCTGGATAGACGATGACCTGTGGATCTAATTTCATAAGCACCTCACGAGTAGAATGGTACATTTGTCTAGCCAATTCTTCGCGTTTAGCTTGCATATTACCCGCATTCTCGCGCAGATCGGGGCGACCGACATCACCGATAAACAGGGTGTCGCCCGTAAATACAGCACGCTGCTTTCCGTCTTCGTCCGTTACCACAATGCTAATACTATCGGGAGAGTGACCAGGCGTATCTAGCGCCTGTAATTCAATTTTGCCTAAAGCAATTTTGCTCCCACCATCAAAGGGTTGATGGGAATAATCCGCGCCGACCTTTTCACTGACATAGATAACGGCTTCCGTCGTCTGGCTGATTTCCAGATGACTACTGACAAAGTCAGCGTGGGGATGGGTTTCGATAACCCCGACAATAGTTCCCTTATTTTCTTTGGCATAGTCGTAGTAGGGTTGTGGATTGCGTGCCGGATCTACTACAATAATTTGATTTTCGGACTGCACGACATAAGAAGCGTGAGCGAGTCCTTTGTCATAAAAACGTTGGATATGCATAGTTAGTGGCGATTAATTTATACAAATAAATTAAAGTATGAACGTTTATTCATATTTTTAGTTTGTTTTTTACTACTCTTGTGTAATGAATTAAGAGATTCATTTATCTCATGACTTAATTATACTACAAAATAACCCCCTTTAGATAGTAGTTTTTGTGATGCTGATCACAAATAAACATGGAATAGATTTAGACACTTGTAATTATCAAGTTGAAGGGGGAGATAATTTTTTTTATAATTTCATGATTTGAATCCTTATCCCTTATTCTTTACAAAAATTGTTATTGACACATTATAATTTGACCATGAATCAAAAAAAACACACCTTACTACTTTGGTTGGTAAGTGCTTATTTAGTCTTGTCTTTTGGGGCTTGTGTGCCTGAGCCAACCCTTGCTCCACTAGATGCGGAACTAACAGAGGTACTAAACCAGCATTCTCCTACGGACGACTTGATGGTTTTTCAATTACCCACAGCCACCGACTTGGCGAATATCCCCCAAGATCCTAATAATCCATTGACTCCTGCCAAAGTGGAATTGGGTCAATTGCTTTATCACGAAACGGGACTGGCATTGGCCTCCAAACAAGAGATGGGAAAAATGACTTATTCTTGCGCTTCCTGTCACTTTGCGGCAGCGGGATTTCAGGCGGGGCGCGTGCAGGGAATTGGTGAAGGTGGCTTGGGAATTGGACAACGTGGAGAAGGACGTGTTCCCCACCGCCTGTATGCAGACACAGATTTTGATGTACAACCGATTCGCACACCTACAGTGCTTAATACTGCTTTTCAAGAAGCTATGTTGTGGAATGGTCAATTTGGCGCGACGGGCGTAAATGTAGGTACGGAAGCGAACTGGACAGCTAATACGCCTAAAGCCATCAATCACCTCGGCTATGAAGGGTTGGAAAGTCAAGCGATTGCGGGTTTAACAGTTCATCGTTTAAAAATCGATGATGAACTACTCGACCGAACCAACTATCGTGCGATGTTCGATTTGGCATTTAGTGATATTCCTGTAGCGGAGCGTTATACGTTAGAACGAGTCGGTCTGGCGATTGCTGCCTACGAACGCACCTTACTCGCTACGGAAGCTCCTTTTCAGCGGTGGCTACGAGGTGAACACAACGCGCTGGATGCTATAGAAAAACGCGGGGCACTCCTGTTTTTTGGTAAGGCGGAATGTGGCACTTGTCATACTGGACCTGCGCTCAACAGTATGGCATTTTACGCGCTGGGCATGGAAGATCTATATGCCTGTTCTGAAGAAACTTTCCAAACGGCGGGTTTGGGACATGACAAAGGACGCGGTGGTTTTACAGGGCGAATGGAAGAGTGGTATCAATTTAAAGTACCGCAATTATACAACCTAACGGATTCGCCGTTTTACGGACACGGCAGTAGTTTTCGTACTTTGCGCGAAGTGGTAGAATACAAAAATATCGCTCGTCCACAAAAAGTAAACTTGCAAAATGGACGCTTGGCAAGCGAGTTTCATTCGTTGCAATTAACCGAAGTAGAAATAGATGATATTACCGCTTTTTTAAGTACGGCACTCTACGATTCTAATTTGAGCCGCTACGAACCCTCGACGTTACCAAGTGGATTGTGTTTTCCAAATAATGACAGTATGTCAAAACAGGAGCGAGGATGCGACTAACTTCATCTATCCTTTATTTGTTCTTAGTTGGACAGGTGGAGATACATAGGAAAGTAAATGTATTTTTACTACAAAAAGATTAATAAATGAAAGATTTTTGGAATTTGCGTTATCAAGAAGAAGGGTATGCTTATGGAATAGATCCAAATACCTTCTTTAAAGATTCGCTGGAAAAATTAAATCTAAGTGGTCGTATTTTGCTGCCAGCAGAAGGAGAAGGACGCAATGCGGTTTATGCAGCTAAGAAAGGATTAGAAGTACATGCTTTTGATCTCAGTGAAGCAGGTAAAAGTAAAGCGGAACGATTAGCAAAGCAGGAAGGAGTTACTATTAATTATGAGGTAGGTGAATTGGAACAGCTTGAATTGAGTCATAAAACATATAATGCTGCTGCTTTGATTTTTGCCCATTTCCCACCTCCTATATTACAAACTTACCATCAAAAAATTGCTACACTAATCCAGCCTAATGGCATTTTATTATTGGAAGGGTTTAGTAAAGATCACTTGGAAATACGACAAGCTAACCCCCAAGTTGGTGGTCCTCGATCTTTAGAAATGTTATTTTCTAAAGACCAGATCAGAGAAGATTTTGTAGCCTTTGATCCTTTGGTATTAGAGGAAGTAGAAGTAGAATTGAAAGAAGGAAAATATCACAATGGAATAGGAAAAGTAGTCCGATTTATTGGTAGAAAAAAATAAAAAACATCATGCGAATTTTCAAGTATTTTCATTTATTATGGCTCTTTTTACTGACGCAGTGTGTCTCTCCACCACAGGTAGCGGGGCAGTTCACGGATCAGGAATTTGACGCTATGGCTAATCGGATGGCTACAGGGAGCGTTGCTGATATTTCAGTTGCTATCCTTCAAGAGCAACCACAAAAGTTTATCTTGCTAGATGCGCGGGAGCAAAATGAATATGAGATAAGTCATATCCCTAATGCTATTTGGGTAGGTTATGATGATTTTGATATGACACGGATAAAAGACTTAGCCCGCGATGCACAAATCGTTACCTACTGCTCGGTAGGCTATCGAAGTGAACGAATTGGTGAAAAATTACAAAAAGCGGGTTTTCAAAATGTCCATAACCTAAAAGGAAGTATTTTTCAATGGATCAATGAAGGAAATGAAGTAGTCGATAAGAATGGCAAGGCTACCCAACGGGTGCATGGATTTAATGAAAAGTGGGGTAGATGGTTGAAAAAAGGAAAGGTGGTGTATTGAATACTTATGACCAATGTTTTGGTAATTTTAGAAGCCGCTGCAGAATATCCTTTGCATCCTCAAATAACATTTTGGTTTTAGTATGAAAAAATAGTGTATTTTGAATACCCGCATAGCCTGGGCGCATACTACGTTTCAAAACGATCACATTTTTAGCTTCCCATACTTGAAGGACAGGCATTCCATAAATTGGGCTTTTACTTACCTTCCTAAGATAAAATCCGCTACCATTTTAGCATGTAGTTGGGTCGTTGCCATCATGGGTAAAGTAAAATCTTCTGGAGAGATCAGCATTGGTAATTCCGTACAACCCAAGATGATGCCCTCCGCTCCCTTTGCTTGCAGCAGTTTCATTTGTTCTATAAAAAATGTTTTAGCGGCATCGGTAAATTTTCCTTGAGTGAGTTCGGTAGAGACATATTTATGCGCTATTGCTAAAAATTCATCATCGGGAATGATGGTTTCAATCGCATAATTTTCTTGCAAGTAAGATTGGATAAACCCTCCAGTCATGGTCGGTTTATTACCAAGTAGTCCTAATTTTTCAATGCCCTTTCTTTGTGCTTCTTTTCCAGTAGCATCTGCAATGTGAAGAATAGGAATGTCTATTTTGGGAGCAACGTAAGGATAAACCATGTGTGGCGTATTGGCACAAATGACAATTGCTTTAGCTCCAGCAGCTTGTAATTTCTTAGCAACCTCAAGATAACTCGCATTGATTCTTTGCTTATCCCCACTGCGCATCAATTCTATATTCTGGCTATAAATAATCAACGGAGGATTAGCTTGCGTACCAATTTCTTCCCCTACCAATTCATTAATAAGTCGGTAGTAAACTATGGTAGAATGCCAGGATGTACCGCCGATCATTCCGACTAGGTTCAATGGTTGATTCATGCTAATTTTTCTATTTAGATTTGTTTTATTACAAAAACTCCACCTGTCAAATTATAGATTCCTGTGAAGTACTCTTTAGGTCGAAGCCGAGCAGTTAATAAATAACTATCTTTTTTGTTGCCCGATGGTATTTAGTTTGAAGCGATACAAAATAAGTCCCTTTTTGGTATAGCTCTTCCGCTTCAACCGTAAAGGTATTTTTGCCATACTGACTTTTCAATAATATGGAACCTAATGTCTGTCCGTTGATGTCTGATATAATCAATGGCACTTCATCTGTCTGTTTCAATTGAAACTCAACGGTAAACTGTCCATCACTATTAGGATTTGGGTAGATTTCAAAGTCAAATGAGCTAACACTTTCTTCATTTAGTTGGTGAACGCTAACAGTACCGTTATTTTTTATTAGATTAACTTTAAAAACCTGACTACTAGCATTACTCTGTGTGCCATCATTTGTCCAAAATATATTTGCAGCACTACTGCTAATCCCTCCAAAAATATAGCCCGCTACCACCGTGTCTGCTACTATGCTATCTAGTTTGAATACCCCGTTTTCAAAATGTGGAATGTTTTTATTAGGAATAAACTCAGAACCAGCCCCCAATAACGACGGCATCTCAATTGGTAGTTTGTATTCTGCCAGATCGCCATTTTCATCTCGTGTAACCCTCGCTATCGTTTTTACAAAAGGTACATTGTTATCTTGTATCAAAACCCCTAAACTATCGTAGTACTGTGCAATGCCTCCAAAAAATACGTTGTGCATCTCGTTTAGATTTTCAGAATACAAAGGCAAAAAGGCACAATGATAGTGATTGTAATATTGTTGAAAATCATTGTTAACGACATAGTCATTACTATCTATCGTAACTGAATTTAAAAACGGTAGATCTACATCATACTGAAATACACCCGAAAACATCGTGATACCTTCTTCCCCGTTTGGAAGGATTTGAGCAACGGCATTATAATCTCTCCGATGCAAATTTTCACTATCTATATGGGCAGATAATCTATTTATGCTCAATGTAGTACCATCATCATTAATGACGAATCTCCTGATAGCGTTAGTGTACTCTTGCTCAAACCCAGGCCCGTGATCGGGCCCCATAGGGTTATATCTCCCAATAAATTTTTGTCCCCCCAGCAAATAGTACGTATCATAAATTTTCGCTAACTTCCCACCAGTTACTTGAAACATATCGTCCGTTATTTGGCGGAAATAAGCGGTAAAATCAGTGCCATTAATAACCGCATTAATAACCTCAGAAACGTTAATGGCGGTCAGATTAGAAAAAGTAGTATGGTCACCAAACGTATTACTATATCCATAGCCTCCTGCACAGTATAAATAATCGCCTTCTTGGTGAAAATTCATATTGGTAGAACTCAGCTGTTCTCGAATTGAGGTTGGTAGAGCCGATAATGATGCAGACCACTTCTGTAAAGATATAGGGTCAATAACAATCAATTGATTGTTGTGTCCTGCTTCATCAAAAGCTGCCCAAGGCTGCCTTCTATGCAAGCCATCTAACCTACCTCCAACGATCAGCCATCTATCACTGTGCTGGGCAAAAGCAAAGGACTGAACACCACCCAGCTCTGGAATACTTAATGATTCTATACTTATGTCAAAAGGATTGGTTTGGGAGAAGCTATGCAAACTAAAAATAAATAAGCCCAAAAAGGTCAATAAGTTTTTCATATTTATTTCAAAATTTAAACAAGGTAACGATGATTTGGAATAATCTAGATCTTTAGCATTTGCTGGTAGTTTATGTCGCATTTTCTATTACTTCTGTCAGGCTAATTGCTGACAACATACCTGACCGCCGCCAGATGGCTTCTCCATTTTTAAACAAAACAAAAGTTGGTATCCCTTTAATCTGCAGACTTTGCGCCAGCGTTTTATTTTGGTCAACATCAATTTTTACGATAGTCGCTTTATCTCCTACCTTGGAAGCGACTTCATCTAGAATAGGAACCATCGCTTTGCAGGGGCCACACCACTCCGCAAAAAAGTCTACCAACACAGGTTGATCACTATTGATCAGTTCTTTGAATGACACTTTTTTTTTCATCTTTTATTGATTTTTAAAATACCCCATCTCATTAATAGAATCCATGGTAATCCATGCCACGCCAAGTCTAACCAATCCGTTGGTTGCATACCTACTGCTCCACCGAGTACCCATCTGATTTTTCCAAACAAATGTGGCTCGGGAAAAAATGGCGCAAGCCCTAAAGTAAGACACGCGATGGCTAAAAATTTCCAATCGTTTAGTATTTTCATGGTTTAGTATTACCGAAATAATTAATTTTTACAAAACAAAGTTAAGAGCAGAATTGGGCTTTGTTCGTGATGTCAATCACATTGCAGAAAAAAGATTAAAATGTTGTGAGCATTATGGGCTTAATCTGTTGATATAAATTCTAAATAATTAAAGAAATGAAGGAATCAACATCGGCGTATCCCGCTGATACTGCTTGTAGCTTTCGCCAAATACCTCTACCAGTTTTCGTTCTTCCAATGTAGCACCAATAACAATATAAGCCGTGGAAACGCCTGCCAAAATTAGGGCAGGCAGGTGAGGTTGGTAAATAAAGTACCCCCAAAAGATGAGTAAGGCTGCGGAGTAGAGCGGATGGCGGACATAGGCGTTTAGTCCATTGGTTTGGAGAAGATTGGGAAAAGGTGTGTCTTTTAATTGTTGTGTACCACTAAATTCGGAGAGATTATAATTACGTAGTGCCAGAAATAAGATAATTATTCCACTTAGGAGTAAGATGCCACCAACACTTTGATTTAGCCAAAAAGAAGTCCAAAGTTGTTGCTGGGGGATTAGTACAAACCAATAAATAATTGGCAACAATGTAGTGATTGCTACCAAATTATAAAATAACCGATACCAGCGGGCAGCGATCAGTCGGGTTTGTAACCATTCCTTGATCCGTGGTTCAGCTAACAAACTATGGGTAGCGTAATAGATAACTAAACTAAAGCTAAAAAATAATTCACTTGTCATTATCATAAAAAGTTACCTTCCACATTCCGCGCAAGTCGCCAGCTTGGTAGCCAATTGCTCGATCTTCAGGATAGAGTGATTTTATAGTTTGATATTTTAAGGAATCCAATTCTTTACCCAAAGTACCATGACAATTGAGACAGAATTCATTTAATAAAATCGGTTGATAATAAACGGTGTTATCATCGTTCGTTAGAATTTGAGCCTTGAGCTGCTCGTTCTGTTCAAGTTGCTTTTTGTAATTGAGAATCAATTCTTTTTCATTAACATTAGCGATATTTTGGGGGTTGCGTACCCGATCAGAAACCCGCTTAATTTGTACTTTATTTGCCTGTGCTAAACTATCGGTAATCGGCAAAGCATGAATATTACAATATTGAACGGCATTTTCCATTCCGCCTTGTTGATATGCAGTTTTTAACTCCTGACTCAAAGCGACGAAAGTTACCGAAGTGATCGTCTTCCCTTTTTCTAAATATTCAGCTGTAGTGGGGGATGTATTTGTGCACGCAGCAACACTGATCAGAATCACCAGAAGTTTTAAATGTAACAGATAATTTATCATAGATAATCTATTTTTTCTATTCATTATTGATGGAATAGCAAATATCTAAAACCTTTTTCCGATACCTAATCCAATAGAAAAAGTGCTGAATCCATCAAATCGATGATCATAAAATATGGTAGGTGAAATATCTACATTTTTTCCTATATCTTTTTCCCATTCTACCCCAATTCTAAATAAATAATAGGGTTCGCCGTATGTCAATTCTACACCAGGACCAGCGGAAAAAACTAAGCCATTATGCAAATGATAGAGACCATCTAAAGTTAATACTAGTGGGTTGATTCTCTCTATCTCTTCGCCGTCTGGTTTTACAATAACAAAGGTTTCTATCTCTAGGTCATTATGTAATCCTACACCCCATCTATCCGTCAACCAGTAATCAATATCGAAACCCCAAGAGGGGATAAAGATGTGGCTATTCGTCCCTTTGCTCTTGATTAAGGTATGGCTAATAAATCCCGCGACGCGGAATTTATTATTATGTTGATGTTCGTCCTGATAGTGTTCAGATGAGAGGGGTGTTATATTTGTCTGTCCAGTCAGATGGAAGGTAATACCTAAAAATAAGGCAATAAGTAATTGATGTTTCATTATAAGTGAAGTAATTTTAAAGTCTAATTGATTGGTTGCAAATATTGATGATCAATAGTTTCTAACATACAACTCAATCAGCTAATCTGGTACTAATGTGGTAGTTTTGATCGCAATGCTCCATAAACATAAGTCCCAAATACCGCACTCAAAATCACTAACCCAATTGTCCATACGCCCTGCCCCAGCAAGGTAAACATGGGGCCTGGACACGCGCCCGTCATTGCCCAGCCTAAACCGAAGATCGTACCGCCGAATAGATAGCGCGGAATGGACATATTTTTGGGATTGAAAGTGATCGGATTACCATTAATGTTTTTTCCCTGTATTTTTTTGATAGTGGCTACAGCAATTGCACCCAATACGACCGCTGTGCCGATAATGCCGTACATGTGGAAACTTTCGAAGCGAAACATCTCCTGAATACGAAACCAGCTGACGGCTTCCGATTTGGTCATTACGATTCCAAAGAGAGTCCCCACAAATAAGAATTTTATAAACTTCATAATTGTAATATGATTTGATTGTAAGAAATTTAGGTTTACTACCCTTTGAACTTAGCCCTGAGCTAATCCCATCGTCAGTAGTTGTGGTAAAATAACCCATGCCATCAAAAGTCCGCCAATAAAAAAGCCGATGACGGCAATTAGAGAAGGAATTTGTAAATTAGATAAACCACTAATTGCATGTCCAGAGGTACAACCACCTGCCCAGCGTGCGCCAAAACCAATCAGAAATCCACCGACTATCAGTAGTATTAGGTTGAGCGGTTGAGTCGCATTTTCTAAGGCAAAAATTTCTGCAGGAACATAACCACGTCCCTCCGCCAGCGTAGTAGGCGTGTTAATTCCCACTGTTTTCAAATAAGCGGTAGTCTCCGCCGAAATTTGGACTGGTTCGGGGCTTTGGAATACCGTGACGGCAATACCACCACCAATAACTGCACCCGCTATAAAAACGAGGTTCCAGATT
>JBGCES010000326.1:0-16612 GCA_045106545.1 Saprospiraceae bacterium | reverse complement strand
CTTCGGCGGCTCGGCAGGGGATATTAAGGGAGCGATTTTTTAGTTTTTCTCGATGGAAAAGGTAAAAAATCGCTCCCTTAAAAATCTCTTTGCGAGGAGGCGAAGCCACCGAGCAAAATAAACTGAAACTTAGTTTAAAGTGTATTAAAGTATTACCGAAATAATTAACGTCACACTTAAAATTTTAAATTGTAGCATTAATTATTTCGGCGTTGCAAAGGCTACGTTTACTAAACTTTTGAAGTTTAGTAAACGTACACCCATCACTACTCCTTCTCCACCGAATCCTTCATCAAATACGCCTGTAAAAATTCATCAATTTGTCCATCTAAAACGGCGTCCGTCTGCGAAGTTTGATGATTAGTCCGATGATGTTTTACGCGGCTATCATCGAGAACGTAGCTACGAATCTGCGAACCCCATTCGTTTTTCATCTTTTGGGCTTCGACTTTATCGCGTTCTTCCAGTTGTTTTTCTAATTCCAATTGGTACAAACGCGAACGCAGCATTTGCATCGCTTTTTCGCGATTCATGTGTTGCGAACGTTCTTCTTGACATTCGGCAACGGTACCCGTCGGTAAATGTCGGACACGAACGGCAGATTCGGTCTTGTTAACGTGCTGCCCTCCTGCCCCACTCGCTCGAAACGTATCCCATTCTAAATCGGCAGGATTGATGTCAATTTCGATGCTGTCATCGACCAATGGATGTACGAAAACGGAAGCAAAACTAGTCATGCGCTTGCCCTGCGAGTTGAACGGACTAACACGGACAAGACGGTGTACGCCATTTTCACCTTTGAGCATTCCGTAAGCGTAATCACCGTCTATTTCTAGTTCGGCAGATTTGATACCCGCTACCCCATCTTCATTGAGATTGAGCATGCGCAATTTATAGCCGCTGCGCTCCCCCCACATGGTGTACATGCGGAGGAGCATTTGCGACCAATCGCAACTTTCCGTACCGCCTGCGCCTGCGTTGATTTGCAGAATACAGGACATTTCGTCTTCCTTTTGGTTTAAAGTCGAACGGAATTCGGTGTCTTCGATCGCGGCAAGTGCTTTGGCGTAAGCCGCATCCACTTGTTCCTGCGTCGCTTCGTTTTCTACGCGGAATTCTTCCAAGACTTCTGCGTCTTCGAGGAGTTGTTCTAATTTTTCAAAATTCTTCAACCAACGGGTGTGTCGGCTGAGGTCTTTTTCTACTAATTGAGCCTTTTCTGGATCACTCCAAAATTCGGGGTTCAATCGTTGTTGTTCTAAGTCTTCTACTTGTCGGCGGCGGTCAGGGACGTCAAAGATACCTCCCCAGCGCAGCTAACCGATCCTGTAGATCTTTGAGTTGATCGTTAGTCATGTTTTTTATTTTCGGTAGACGGTGAACGGTCGCTATGCTTGACGGTGGACGGGCTTGCCGTTTTCGCCTACACTTTTGCCGTTTTAATGTCAACCTTGTTTTATGTGAAAAAATTTATGCTAATAGTTACAACTTCTGTCTTTTAAGGAAGTTGAAAAATAATAACCTACCCTCGCTAGGGTGCAGCTTTCCGCTGCGCTCTAGCTTTGACCGAGTATATTATTTAATTTCTATTCCCTAACCAAAGTCATTTATGAAGTTAGATGTGAACGAGCGCCATAAAGGGCTACAACGTGAAAGGCTAAAGCCTTAACTACCAGCTAACTAAAAATGACTCGATTCAGTTCACCCGAATCGAGTCATTAGTTCTAGTACAATGACGAAATAATTAATTCAATTCTTAAATTTAAGAATTGATGATTTTTTCTATAATTTTTCAAATCATACAAAAAATCTTCATTTCATAAATAATGAATTAATTATCTCGTATTCTAAGCAGACCGTCAACCGCAGAGCTGTTAAGTTCTTCAATGTAAAATAGCCTGCCCCGAAGAATTTCGGGGTAAAAGACTAAATGTAAAATTCAAAAGTACACTATATACCTACAAAAGCGGTTCGAATCGTGACGTGTACCTTTTACATTTTTTTGTTTTACATTTTAAATTTAACATTAAAATTAACACTTAACAGCTCTGCCGTCCACCGTGCTTTTTACATCACATCCTCTACTTCGATGTAGAATACCAATTCTGCGCCACCAGGAATAGTAGGAGGAGAACCAGCTTCACCGTAACCTAAGTCAGATGGAATAAATAATGTTGCTTTTGAACCTACTTTCAATAAAGCTACACCTTCGTCCCAACCACGGATAACGCGACCTTGACCTAATGGAAATGGAAAAGTTGTACCGCGTTTGAAACTGTTATCAAACATAGTTCCATCAGTCAACGTACCATAGTAGCTTACGGCTACTTGCTTACCCGCTTCGGCTTGTTTGCCTGTTCCTTCTTCGTGGATAATATATTTCAAACCAGAAGCAGTAGTTTGAATTTCACCGTCCAATTTACCCGCTGCATATTCTTTTGCGCGTTGTGAAGTTGCTGCACCTACTTCTGCCTCGCGTGCTTGTACTTTTACCCGTTCAGCTTCCATTACTACGCGCATCGAATCTTGCTGTGCTTTAAATTGTTCCTCATCCATGATCTCAGTCAACACGATATCGTAAATGACATTGTTTGAATTTTCGAAGTTACGAGGCTTCTGTGGTAAGGTATCAATTGGATAGTATAAAGTTAAGCTATCGCCAATAGACATCAATGGCAAAACTTCCGCAATTGGAGAAATACGGCGTGCTTGATTATCGTCCGTAGGTGGCTCAGGAACCTGCATTTGAGGAACTTGTGCGCCATCTCTACTTTTAAAAATGATGCTATCCTGATCGTTGCGCATTTGCACATGGAAAGATACATAGTCACCAAATTTAGCTGGTGTACCACTTACATCACTATGAAATTCGTATTTGTAACCAGAAGTTGTACGCGCTTCTTCTGCATTTTGACAAGCAGTAACGCTCAAAACGGCTACTAAAAATAAGATGAAATAATTTTGCATTAAAAATATTGTTAGAAATTGTTAGATGTGGTGAGAAATTGATGCTGTCTAGACAGTTCAACCATTCAACCTATTTATTTAATTCTTCTTTATACTCTGGTAATAACCCTTTGAATTTACGCAAAGTATAACGTAGTCCTTTAAAACTCGCTCCGCCTGCTGCATTTTTATGACCGCCACCTCGAAAGTGCTTTTTCATAATTTCCTGCACATTAAAATCGCCTTTGGAACGCAAGGAAAGTTTGACAATCGTCGGTTGTTCCGTAATAAACGCAGCCAGTTTAATATCTCGCATTTTTAATAAATAATTGACAATGCCTTCTGTGTCGCCGCGTTTGATATCGAAGTGAGCGTAATCTTCTTTGGTCAAGGTGATAATGCCCGTTTTGTATTCGGGTAAAATTTCCATCGTCTGATCGAGGCAGTAACCGAGTAAACGTAAGTTCTTTTCTTTTAAACTATTAAAAATCAAATCTTGTAACTTCAAATCATCTACACCTTTTTCTAATAGCTGCGCTACGATGCGAAATAACTTGGGTGAAATCGCATATTTAAACGACCCTGTGTCCGTCAAAATTCCCGTGTACATCGCCTCTGCCATATCGGGGTCGATCTTGCCCGCATCACCGAGCATTTCGATAAAGTCATATACCAATTCACAAGTCGAACTCGCGGAAGTATCGGATAAGACAAAATCAGGAAACGGATCTGGAAACAAGTGGTGATCAATCATCACTTTATGTGCTTTCACCCCTTCTACTACCTTCCCCAGTTTATCAATCCGATCCAGCGAATTAAAATCCAAACAGAAAATAATATCCGCTTTTTTCACCTTATTGTCACAAGCCTCCGTATCAATATCGTGAATCAAAATCTTATCCGTATCAGGAATCCAACCTAAATTAACTGGATATTCCGAAGGAACCATCACCGTTACCGAATGACCTAAACTACGTTTTAAATAGTAATATAATGCCATAGACGAACCAATCGCATCGCCATCTGGGTTACGATGTGAGATAATGACAATATCCTTTGGATAGGTAAGTAATTCCTTGAGTTGAGCTAAATTTTCCATATTTTTTTTCAGAAGACAGCAGTCAGATCATTGCACTTTCAGAGGTCAGGTTATACCCTAGTATAAATTAATTCTAAGTGGGGGTCTGACCTCTGACAGTATGCAGTGCGGTCTGACTTCTGTCCTCTTTTTAGAAACGAAGCGCGAAATTGACAAAAATTAACGGCTTAACCAAAATTAAAGGGCATAGCTTGGTCGCGACTATTCAATAAATGAAACTATTGTGATTTAAAATGGGGGATTTTTAAAATGTTCTACCAATTATTTGAATTTTCTCCATCAGGGTTTCAATTAGTTTTTTACTTTTGCGCCGATTTTAGAGGAGTCAGGTTTCAGAGGTCAGGTTTTAGATCTCACAATATTCTGATTTACCATTAACCATTAAAATAATATCCATGGCTACCAACAGAACTTTTACCATGATCAAACCCGATGCAGTACGTGCTGGTAACATCGGTAACATTCTACAAATGATCAACGCGGCTGGTTTTAAAATCATCGCAATGAAATTGACTCACTTGTCTCCAGCAAAAGCAGGTGAATTCTATGAAGTACATAAAGAACGTCCGTTCTACGGTGAGCTAGTTGAATTTATGTCTAGCGGACCAATCGTAGCGGCTATTTTAGAAAAAGAAAATGCAGTAGCAGATTTCCGTAAATTAATTGGTGCGACGAATCCAGCAGAAGCAGCAGACGGTACTATCCGTAAAAAATACGCAACTTCTATCGGCGAAAACGCAGTTCACGGAGCAGATTCTGATGAAAACGCAGACCGGGAAGGCAATTTCCACTTCGCAGGTACGGAGATGGTAGGGTAAATGAACGGTGGACGGCAGACGGTCGCTGCGCTTGACGGTAGACGGTCGTATTCGTTTAAAAGTTTGTTTTCTATAAAACCTTTGTTTCAGAGATGAGACAAAGGTTTTTTTTATTGCTACCCGTAGAGACGTTTAAAAAAACGTCTCCTGTTGCGGTTTGTCATTATAATAATGAAAAGATAGTAATAGCATTAATGGATAATTACAAAGGTAAGACGTTTTTTTAAATAGGCATTAGACGTTTTTTCAAACGTCTCTACAGAGTAGATTTGTTATTTCTTTAATTTTTAAATTTATTCTCCTATCATAATCGGCTGTTTATCAAATACTTACAACTCAATCTTCACCATTCCATTTCTTTTTTTGAAAAAACATTTCGTTGTGTGGGTCACCTTTTCTAAAAGCTGCAATTAAAGGGAAACAATCACAAACATTCATTTTGAGAAAAGAGAAAAGAGACCATATTCATTGAGAGAAGAGTGATTCAAAACAAAAATCATTCTATCTCTCCGCTCGCTTCTCTCCTCTCATATCAAAAAGATAATCATGAAAAATTTAATCCAATTCGCAGCATTATTTATCTCTATTTTATTCGCGACTACTTCTTGTCAAAAAGAAGATTTCAATGACTTCCAAGACGTTAACCCTACTCAAACCGAACGTCAAGCAACTAATAGTAAAACGGTAAACGACGACGTTATCACTTACGCAAAAGCGGATATCGTAGAAAAATTAGTAACGGAACGCGCTACCCACATCGAAATTATCACTTGCAATACGGGTACAATTCAACGTACAACTGAAGGCGCAGGTAGTACTTTTAATAGCAATAATGCACCTTGTGTTTCTCCTGATGGGGATAATTTTAAAGGCGATGATAACATCTTTTACTTCATTGTAGAAAACCAACCTGAAGCTATTACGACTCACCACTTTGAGTTGAAAGATATGAATGATGATTTGGACTTGTTTCTTTATGCTTTAACGCCAACTGGTCGCGTAAATGAATGTAAAGCAACGAGTATCACAATAGGTTTGGACAACGAAAGCATTGATGTACAAGGCTTGAACGCAGGCGCATATATTCTAGTAGTGGATGGTTGGAACGAAGACGTATCTTCTAGTTATACCCTAGATGTTTATTGTTCAGCAATTAGCAGCAATCCTCCAAGCATTGATTTTATTGATGCGATTAATAATATCAGTTTCGGTTACAAGTATAGCGACGGCAGTTCTTCGGATAAAGGTAAATTATACGTAGAAAATGATCAGTGGAAAGAGCACATCTGGGGTTTGCCACACTTTGATACTTTTGAAAATGACGCGTTATTAGTAGAATACGAGCGTGGTGAGACTTACTTGATTTTAGAAGCACAGGACGGTCGCTACTTCGAGATTCAATTTGAGGAAGAGAAGATTTATGTGTATGATGCGGGATTTAATGAAATTGAGGCGCTGGATATTCTTTTGATTGACTAAATCAGGATTTAGTTATAGATATTATACGGGACAAAGCCCTCGCTTTGTCCCGTTTTTTTTTTATACTATTTCCAAATTAGATGTACCTACATCTTTCTGAGTAAAAATTCGTTTAACTTTTATTCTACAAAAGAATTTGTGTAATAACCATTTGAACTTACACATTTTACTCCGAAATACTTCGGAACAAGCTATTACTCAATAAACATTAAAAGAACATGGATTTACCAAAAATTGCAGGCAAATCACCCGTACCAGCTGATTTAGAAGAAGGAAAACGCTACGCTTGGTGTAGCTGCGGCTTATCCGAAAATCAGCCATTTTGCAATGGTGCGCACAAAGGAAAAGGGATGTCGCCCAATCTATTTGTAGCAGAACAAACAAAGACAGCATATATGTGTACCTGTAAGCAAACAAGTAACCCGAACGGTTTTTGTGATGGTTCACATAAAGCCTTGTAAGTTTACAAACCAGTATAAGCATGCAACTACAAAATCCACAATAACTTACTGATAATCAATTACTTAAAAGCAATTTTCTTCTGTCGAAAAAATCGTTTTTTTAATTATCTAGTAACTGGTTTTTTCAATTCTAACAAATATTGGGCATGCTGGGCATGCATAAAAAAACGGTAGCTATTTAAGTCAATAGCTACCGTCTTTATTTAAAGAACTAGGAATATTCTTAGCTACTCTTTACTCATCTTCATATAATCCAACGTCAAATTAGTCAAGGTCTCAATTCCTAATTTAAACCCACTTTCGTCGATAAAGAAATCGGGTGTGTGGTGTCCCGTTGGCTGACCGCCTTTAGGCATACCGCCTAAGAAGAAAAACAAACCAGGCACTTCGCGCGCGTAGTAAGAAAAGTCTTCTGCGCCCGTGACCGCGGGAATGACTTGTACATTATCTTCGCCCGCTGAGTTGAATAACGTTGGTAACATTTTACGCGTCAACTCAGGACTATTATAGGTTACAGGATAGCCACGAAAGATTTGTACTTCGGCAGTTGCACCCGATGCTTTGGCGATATTTTCAGCAGTTGTTTTGATTTTTTCGTGGATGATGTCCTGCATATCCGTATCTAAAGTACGAATCGTGCCAATCATTTCTACTTCCTCGGGGATGATATTATTACGAACACCACCATCAATTTTACCCACGGAAATGACTGCTCCTTCTTTGGTTAATTCCGTTTGGCGACTAATAATCGTCTGTAATCCCATAATGATTTGCGCAGAAGCGACAATTGGATCAACGCCACTCCAAGGACGTGAACCGTGCGCTTGTTCTCCTTTTACTTTGATCGTAAAACGGTCCGCCGCAGCCATAATTCCACCTGGACGGTAACGAATTTTTCCCACTTCCGTCGCTGAATTAATGTGTAATCCGAACATCACATCGATACCATAATCTGTCATCAAGCCTTCTTTAATCATCAATTCCGCACCGCCTTCTTCTCCTTCCGGCGCACCTTCTTCTGCAGGTTGAAAAACAAATACTACTTCACCTGCTAACTCATCTTTCATACCCGTCAGCATTTCGGCAACGCCCATTAAGATCGCCACGTGCGTATCATGCCCGCAAGCGTGCATCACCCCTACGTCTTTTCCTAAATAAGTCGTTTTTACTTTGGATGCAAATGGCACATCTACGCGTTCCGTCACTGGAAGTCCGTCCATATCAGCACGTAAACCAATGGTTGGTCCTTTTTTTCCACCTTTTAATAAACCAACTACGCCCGTATGCGCAATACCCGTTTTTACTTCTAATCCTAATTTGTTCAAGTGTGCCGCAATCTTTTCAGCGGTTTTAAATTCACGATTCGATAATTCAGGGTTTTCGTGAAAATCACGTCGCCACTCGATGACTTTCTTTTCGATTTGTTTAATATTGTTTGCTACATAAGCGTTTTGTGCAAACGAGGTTTGTAGAAACATTAGACTGATTAATAAGGCAAAATACTTCATGTGCTTGTTTTAATATTGTTTGAAAGTTGTTTGAAATAGTTCGAAATGGTTTGAATGTTGTTTGAAATGATCCAAGATAGTTTGAATATTGTTTATTGCTCGAACAACAACCTAACAACTTTCAAACCATTTCAAACAACCATCAAACTATGCTAATAGACTTCTCCCTTACTTGCCCGCAGTGTATTCATTAATAAAGAGGTAACCGTCATCGGACCAACGCCACCAGGAACGGGCGTGATGTAACTACTTTTCGGTGCAACCGTCGCAAATTCCACGTCGCCTTTTAAGCGATAACCGCGTTTTGCGGTCGCGTCCTCTACCCGATTGATGCCTACGTCAATAATCACTACGCCTTCTTTTACCATATCCGCTTTGACAAAATCAGCGATACCGATTGCAGCTACGATAATATCGGCTCGGCGCGTTTCTTCGGCGAGGTCTTTAGTACGACTGTGGCAAAGGGTTACGGTAGCGTTTCCAACTTTCGTTTTGCGCGAAAGCAGAATACTCATCGGTGTTCCGACGATATTAGAGCGACCAAGTACCGTTACATGTTTACCCGAAGTTTCGATACCGTAACGATCCAACATTTGCACAATTCCGAAAGGCGTCGCGGGTAAATAAGCGGGCAAGCCTTGCGCCATACGACCAAAATTAACGGGATGAAAGCCATCTACATCTTTCTTTGGATCGATAGCTAAAGTTACTTTTTGCTCATCGATATGTTTCGGCAATGGTAATTGCACGATAAATCCATCTATGTCTTCATCTTGATTCAACTCTTCGACGATTTTTAGTAAGGCGTCTTCGCTAATATCGGCAGGTTGTCTCACAAGGGTCGATTTAAAACCAACTTGCTCGCAGGAGCGAACTTTATTGCGCACATAAACTTGGGAAGCAGGATTTTCGCCTACTAATATAGCTGCTAAATGAGGCGTCTTCCCGCCTGCAGCTGTGATTTTTTTTACTTCCTCGGCGATTTCGACTTTAATATCTTTCGCTAATTGTTTGCCGTCAATTATTTTTGTCATATTGGAAATATTATTTAATAAGTACCTCACATGAATTATTTCGGTAAATTTTAGGAAATAGATTTTTTCGATATATTTCCTTTGAAAATCAGTGCATATCCGTAGATACGGGCTTATTTTTTAAGGGAATATAGCGGAAAAAGGCCTGCCCCGAACTCGATTCGGGGATACTCATAAAATACCGAAATAATTTGTGTGAGGTACTTAGTAGTTTAAGCTTGTACAATTTCGAACTATTATCGAACAATTGTCAAACTATTTTCACACTATGTTTTTTATTCAAAAAAGGCCTTGGGGTATTTCACTATTCCAGTAACGCCTGCTAAGCTGCTCGGCTGCAATTCGATAATCATACAGTTTTCAGGTGCTGAATTAAAAGGCAATTTTATTCCAAAATCACGTGTTTGTCGATAACCGAATCGTGGATAGTAATCTTTGTGTCCTAATAAAACAACCGATTGAAAGCCTAATTTTTGAGCTATTTCATGCGCCCGCCAAATCAACTGTCCGCCAATGCCTCGCCGTTGATAATCAGGATGTACCGAAACAGGCGCGAGGGATAAACCCTCGACGGATTGCGTATCGTTTTCGATTTGAATTTTAGAAATTAAAATATGCCCGATAATTTGTTTATCCAACTCCGCAACTAGCGATAATTCGGGTACAAATGCAGCGGAATGACGTAGTCTTTTTACAATTTGATGCTCTGTCCCATTGCTAAAAGGCATCGTTTTGAATGCCAATTCGACGAGTTGTTCGACCGTTTCCCAATCCGCTTTTTCTTCTTGTCTAATTACAATTTCCATAGAAAAAATCTGCGTAAATCCATTAAATCCGTTCCATCTGTGTTCCCATCCTATCTAATGCAGCGCCGCACGAATTTCCAAACCATTTATCACCTCCGCCTCTTGCTCAATCCACCATTCCAAGCGTTTATAAGTTTTTTCTGGATCAAAATAATTCAGCGCCATTTTTACAAAAATATGCCCGTGCTTCGCTTCTGAGACCCAAAGCATCTTATAAAACCGTTGCAATTCGGGTTCTTCTTGCGCTTCAGCGATTAATTTGAAGCGTTCCGCACCACGCGTTTCTACCACCGAAGCAATCAGCAAACGATCCAAGAAACGCTCTTTAATACCATCATGACAACGCTTGATCAACTTAGTTACGTAAGGATCTTTCCCCATTGATTTGGGTAAAACAACGCCCCGTTTTTCCATCAATTCGTAAACTTGTTGGAAATGCTCTAATTCTTCGACTGCCGTTTCAATTAACTCAGGGATAATTTCGGTGCGGTGGGGATATTTTGCCACAAAACTCATCGCCATCGCACTCGCCTTGCGTTCACAATCGGCATGGTCTTGTAAAAAGCTATTAAAATCGGACATCACCGCGTCAATCCAGACTTTTTTGCTTGGTTCGATGATGTCTAGGTTGAGTTTCATATTAAGGAAGTTTTGAGTTTTGGGTTACGCACAGGTTAGAGACACTGCGCGAGCAAGCGAATAATGTATATTTATACGACTTGGAATATTTGGCATTCGCCTGCCGCTAATTCGTTGATTGAGAATTGATATTTGTTAGAAATTGAAATAGCATTTTTGTTAGAAACATCTTCATTTTCTGTACTAAAAAGCAATTTCAATGTAGCTTCTTCTTCAAAATAACGCACTGGAATTTTCACCTGTTCTACCCCATTTTCAATATCTAAATTCACCACAAAAACGTACTGCGGTTGCTCCGTTTGCGTCCATGCAATTACTTTATGAGAACCAGTAGAATCGGGCGGTAATAACCAGCGAACAGTCTGATGCTCTATCTGCGGCAACAGCGTTTCTGCTAATAATTTAATCCGCGTTAGGCGTGAAAATAAAGCAGTATTTTTACCAAAAATATATTTACCGCGCGTTGCCTTAGGTCCTGTTTCAAGAAAGAAAACGTATAGTTTCGTGTAGTACTCATTGGGGGCGGGTTGCAAATGCACATCCCGGCTTTCAAAACCTAGTCCCATGTAGCTTGGCATATCAGTTACAAATAACGCCATAAATAGCCGTGCTTCGTTACCCGCCACATAAAATTCATCAAACCGTGGATCGTCCTTATCCGCCGTCATCAAAGTCAAATTAGGAACAAAACTTCGATTTTGTGCAATGTCGATATAACGACGTAAATTCTGTAAAAATCGTTGCGAGCCAACAACCATAGATTGTAAATCACCTAAGGTAGAATCAGCTTTAGACAATTCCAAATGATCTACTTCATCTCCGTACGCCATGTGTCCCGCTGGCGCTAAAAATGTTTCTGCAAAATACCCAAAATAAGGCTTGGTTTGCTGGACATGCTCTACGATGGAACGATGAATGTCATAATAATCATCCGCTTGCGCTGGCACGCCGTCTGGACGCATTTGTACATGCGACATATCAACTCGCATAAAGTGAAAATTGTATTCGGCGTGTACAGTAGCATATTTTTCTTTTACATAATTCCAAACACGCGGACGCGGCGCGTCAAATTGAATTTCCCAATCTTCGTTGTCGTTCCAACGTTCATATAGTTTATAACGAGTCAATGGCCCAAAAACCCGCGACATAGGTTCTGGATCGACTATTTTAAAATCCACCCATAAACGACCATCACGGTCGATGGTTTGCGCCTTTGGATCAGGATCTATTTCTATCTCACGATAAGGCGGAGCCATGGTTGCGGGCACGGTTTCATATCCACTTTCATACAAATGCTGAATCAACTGATTGCGGCGTTGCAATCGCCTACGAAGATCTTCTTTTGGTCCAAATAAAATAAGTAGTCGCTTTTCTTCCGTTAAATCAAAAAATTCTTCCTTACTATTTACCTTGGGAAGTGATTTGTCCGCTCGACCATAAACACTAATAAACATGTAAACTGCTTCTTCAATCCGCTCGTGTAAATTTTCAGAATGGTTAATAATTTCCATTCCTGAACGCTGTAGCCATTCAAAATAGCAAGGATGCGCTAACACAATTTCAGAAAAACGATCGCAATGCGGAATCACGTCCATGCCGACCGTTTTGCCCATCCCGTGTAGAATATTAATAACTACTTTTAGCTGCTTTTCAACCGTATCTAAATGCGGAAATAACATGGCTAATTCCTCGCTGTAGAATTCAGAATTGATATTCCAGCTACTCATTCCATACAGACTCGCTACTACGCCAGGTTCCCAAATGGGTAAGATATGAATAGCGGATTGACTTTTCGGCAAGGTGAGCGCGTAACGAACGATATTCCAAAAACTACCGATGGTCCGAACATTAATCCCGACCATATTGACTGATTTCAGCCAACTAGAGTCCTTGTTTTCTGACAGTGGACTTTCTATAGTGTAAGTAGGATCGAGCGCTAGTTTGAGATCAATATCTAAACGAGTTCGCAGGATTTCCATCAATGTGGAAGCCCGTAATTGCAAGGCAATTTCGGGTAATAACGCAGGAATAAACGACCATTTGCGCGACTGTTGGTAGTCGTCAATTAATTGATCGGCATTTTCTTTCCAGTAATTGATAAAATTAGTATAATCGCCAGGCAGTTGCATGAAGATGGGTTCGTCGTTAAGTACAATGAATTTTTCTGTACATTAAATTTGCAACGGCAAGAACGTAAAAAAGAATGATATAAAAAAGCTGGGAGGGATCTAGTCGATGAAAGGGAGGTTAAATTGAAATATTTTTCATATTTAGTAACGATAAAATAATAAGTCAGTCAAGTTGGATAATGTATAAACTTTTTCTGTTTTTTATTGACAAAAAGATATTTCTGATAAAAAAATCGAACGACGCTATAGTTGCGTCATTCGACATGTGCAAATAGACAAAATTTTCGGTATTTTCTCTATTTTGATATTCTAATCATTCCGCAAGCAGGAACTTCAATTTCAAATAAGGTTGCTGAATGTCGAGCTTGTACATTCACAATATTTCCTTGACAATCATAAACACTGATTTTTAGTGCTTCATTCTCCTGTGAATTACGAATAATAATCGTGTCACTTAGTTTTCCATTTAATATATCTACTCGTTTTGTAGCAACTGGCAAATCCACCACCAGATCATCATATAAACCTATAATGGCATGTTCGTCTTTTTCTATATTAATTAATGGATAATTAGCGAGCGGACGGGTCGGTTGGAAATCTCCATCCATCAAAACTTCTACATTTTCTCTCCAATATTTCGTGTAGAAATCAATCATTTTTAGATGCTCAGCAGGGAGGTCACGGAGTTCAACGGACATTTGTGGTACGCCAAACATGCCGTTAAGTACTTGCAGCGCAGCAATTTCTACCTTTTCCTCAGGGTGCCAAGTTTGCGGATCGGAATGAACGGCAGTTTCACCACACAGTAATTTCACATCAGTGATACGGATGCGATTGGAAACGGCATCATTCGGACAGTCGAACGCGCGGAACATATTCCCAAACTTGCGCATGACCGGCCCAATGTATTGCTGTCGAAATTCAATCCCAATATCGGGTTTTATCGCTCGCAAGGAGTTCATCACATCGGTCATTAAGCGATCTACTGCTTCATTTACATTTGCATAATCGCGTCCGTTTTCCTTAGTCAAAACCGTCTCGGGATACACTTTGAAATCGTCAATAAAATCTAGTTTAAACGCATCTAACTTGTAATCTTTCAATGCATTGATATAAATATTAATCAGGTATTCGCGCACTTCTGGATATCGAGGATCAAAAACGGGCGCCCAACGGTGATTTTCTGTCAAAAATTTACCTTTGAAACGTTGATAAGCTTTAGAGTGCTTTCCGCAAAAAGGAACGGAAAACCACAAGCCGAATTTCATACCCATTGTATGGATCTTTTCCACAAATTCAGGCATATTCGGAAAGCGATCGGGTTGCCAATCACCCGTATAATCATAACCGCGATTGGTATCCATTGTTTGCCAACCATCATCTAAAATGATTAATTCATAACCCATCTTTACAGCGATTTCACACTCCGCTAAAAGAATGGCTTCATCCAAATTTTGATGAAAATTATACCAAGTGCTGTAAAGCGGAACTTTAGCTAAAGGTGGTACAGGCGAAGGTTTGGTATTTTCAAAACTTTCCCACCATTTGGTCACACCTTGCAAAGCACGATAATAAGGAATCGAACGAGTATCAACACGAATTTCAGCAGTATAATTCGTAATCGCTGGGTGGCGTTCTTTAAAAAACGTCAAATGGCAATATAGTTGGTTATCTTCTTCCCGTAAGAGTGCATTCATCTCGACCATATTTACCGCATCGGAACAAGCAAAAGTGATAGCATTCGCATCATCGTGTCCAAAGACGGTAATCACTGGTGCGTCCACTGAAACCCGCGATTCTAAATGCTCCAATTCCCAGTCGTACTGCTGGCGTTTATCGTGGATTTTCCCCGCTTTCCATACCCCTTGCATATTGAAAGATGGCAATTGCCATTTCACGGTTACTGCACTTGGTTCAGTAGGTTCGTCGCAACTCAATGAAAGGCGATAAACTTGCAAATCACCACTATCTTCAATTTGCTCAATCGTCGTCCGAAAATCTGCCGATTCGCTCACTACTTGCAAACCGGGTATCTTAACTGTTAGTTGGTCGGTGTCCATGTGTAAAAATTATGGGTCAAAGGAAAAGAGAAGGACGAAAGATGTTTGCTTACATTTACTAAACTTTAAAAGTTTAGTAAACGTAAACGATCATCGTTTCGCTGTAATCAGCTCTTCTGATTTAGCCTTTGACTGTTTTTCTATAAAAAATCTTAAAGAGTCAGCATTTTGTCCAACTACAATAAGTTTCTGATTATCAATTAATTGCATCTGATTTATAAAACGCGTATCGCCTATAACTCTAAATCCACTCGCCGTGCCACGTTCTACTTGAAATTCGTTTTTTCCATTACCCCATAAAACTGCGCCATTAAATGCATCATAATTTCCAATGCTCACTTCCGTTGAAAAATCATTGCCAACTACTAGCGCATCCAAATGATTATCATTATTAAAATCATCAATCAAAAAGTCTTGTAGCGGTGCAAATTGTAGTTCTAAAGGCAGTTTTTTTAAAGTCAACACTCCTTTTTCCTGCCAATTATTCTCAATTAAAACACTTGAAAAATTATTCGCTTCTAGCATTTGCATTCCTGCGCGTTCGGGGCGTTTAAAAACATCCGAAAAACTCGCTTCCGCGTACTTTTTATAGGTATTAAAACGTACTTTAATCGGCGCAATTTGCTGTACTAAAGCATCACGGGTGGGAACGGGATATTCAACTCCATCGATGTATTGACAAAGGACGGGATCGAGCGTTCCATTCTCATCAAAATCATTGGCATAAAGCCGCACAGGTTCATCAACTGAAGCGCGATAGTTAGAATTTAGTCCTAAATTTCCAACTAGAAAATCAAGGTCACCATCATTATCGAAATCGCCACTTTTAATACAATTCCACCAACCATTAGAATTAGGAATTTCGATTACCGAATTAACTATTTTTCTGTCTTCGTTTTTAAAAATAGTAATCGGCATAAATTCGCCAACTAATATTAAATCTAAATCATCATCCGTATCAAAATCAGTCCATAAAGCATCGGTTACCATGCCGATATTTTTCAATTTCGCTGGTGTGTTTTCTATAAATTTTCCGTTCTGATTTTCTAAAATATAGCTTTCAGGGATTGTAGGATATTTTGTAGGCGTTACGCGTCCGCCAATGAATAAATCCAAGTCACCATCTGTATCAAAATCAGCCGCACGTACGCAGCTTCCACTATTTTTTATATTAGGAATTACATTTTCTGTTTTTATAAAAATTCCATTTTTATTTTCATACAATCGATCTTGATAAATGGTGTCAGAAGGATTGTAAACTACGCCTCCACTCACAACATATAAATCTAAATCATCATCATTATCAAAATCAAAAAACAAGGCGTCGGCATCTTCTTTTTCTTGATCAAAAGGCAGTTCTTTTTCTAAAAATTGTCCTTCGCTATTTTGATAAAAAAAACGTCCACTTTCTCCCGCTGCGCCACCGATATAAAAGTCTGCTAAGCCATCATTGTTCAGATCCCCAGACGCCATGCAAGGTCCCTGACGAGAATGTTGATGTGGCAATAATGGTTGCGTTTTGAAGTCAACTTGGAGATCTTCTTGGTGATGGTAATTAAGGTTTAAATCAACTGTTTTGAAGGTTGATTCATTCGAGGGATCGGATACCTTGGAGGTATCCGATCCCTTGCCT
>JBGCES010000325.1:0-2754 GCA_045106545.1 Saprospiraceae bacterium | reverse complement strand
ACGAATCCGTTGTTGGATGTAGAAAGCAAGGCGTTTCAGCAAGTGGAAGCGGCAGGTTTTAAAGTGGCAACTTACGGTCAAAAATTACCCCTGTAGAGACGTTTTATTAAACGTCTAACGCTGACGAATGAATAAAAAGATGGCACTACGGTGAAAACTGTGGGTATGATATTTTTAAAATCGAATGACACTTTGAAAGTGCCGTCCGATACGCCTTAATGGACGAAATTTTCAAAATGTCCCCGCTAGTCAGCGGGGCAGGCTGTTCATTTTTGAGTGCGGCAATTTTCAACCCACACTTTTCACCGTAGTGCCAAAAAAAATAGGTTGAAAGTTTTTGGAAAGACTGTAGTAGTCCTTCACCTGATATTCAATTTTATAATTATCTAGTACCATTTCTAAAAGTTCTAATTCATTGTGTTCAGTGAGGATTTTTGACAACTCTTGTTCTATTTTTTGAAACTTGTTTTTCATTTGAATTCTGATTTTAACATGACTAATGCTATGATAATTATTAATGAGATTCTTGCTTTTAGCTTTTATCAAAATAATCCTCCCGCCGCCACTGCTTCGGCAAATCCAATTCCTTCTGTAAGTGCTGAATCAGCTTAGTATTTTCATCCGAATTATTCAACATCCGCTGCATGGACCACACCAATTCTGACTTAGATAAATTAAAACGTTGTTGGAGTAAAATACGAAATGCACGGTTGAGTTGTACGTTAAATTCTGCATCCAACCAACTCGCATAATGTAACGCAATATCGAAATGAGCCCAAGTACCGCCTTGGCGTCCTCGTGCTGTCAAAAGCGCTTTTCCGTTGAGTTCCATCCACTTTCCTGCACTGATATTGAGTTGGTTAATCCTTCGGGCGTTATCTTTAATTATCTGGAATTCCAGATAATTAAAATCAGTTTCATAGACTTTTTCCCAAGCCAGTAAGACTTCGATAGTAGAGTAATTAGCTAACCAGTTTGCAATTCGTGCATTCTCAACAACTTTATTGAAATCATTTAAACATACGTATGGCTCGCCATCAATATTCTTTGAGCGGATAGTAGCTGTACCAATTTTGAGTTTCTCCATTGGGGGAATTGATTGTTTGAAAGAGAAAGGTTACGTGAATATAGTAAAAAGCCCTCTCTTTTAAAACAAAATGTATTTTTTTTGAAACAAAAAAGTTTAATTATGTTTGACATAACTAATTTTTACCGTAGAAAAAAAATCCCCTGCCTCTTCACTATTTTTACCCTAGTCTGTCCATTCAGAATAGTATAATTTACCACCTATTCCCTATATTTGCACTTCCAAAAAAAATACTTACGCTCACCTTTCCAAGCACTAAAACCTTCCATCAACTAAAACAGTTAAATAAGCTATTGCTTGCAATAGACTACAATCATATAACTACTACCCTCGAACCACATTCAAACAACCATCAAACGATATTTTACACCTATGAATAAAATAAATATTAGAGAAGCTGCCCAAAATCGCATCCTCGTCCTCGACGGTGCGATGGGAACGATGATTCAGGAATATCAACTCAACGAAGCGGATTATCGTGGCGAACGTTTTGCGAATCACCACAAAGACATTCAGGGCAATAACGATATTTTGTCGATTACCAAACCGGACGTGATCGAGGCGATTCATAAAGCGTATTTGGACGCAGGAGCGGACATTATCGAGACGAATACGTTTAGCGGAACGACGATTGCGCAGGCGGATTACGATATGGAAGATGCTGCCTACGATATTAATTTCTTTTCGGCGAAAGTGGCGCGCAAAGCAGCGGATGATTATACGGCAATGAATCCCGCGAAACCGCGCTTCGTAGCGGGCGCAATGGGCCCCACCAATCGGACGGCTTCTATCTCGCCCGATGTGAATAACCCAGGTTATCGTGCGGTGACTTTTGATGAATTAAAAGATGCCTATTACGAGCAAGCTACGGGGCTACTCGACGGCGGTGTGGATGTATTTTTGGTGGAAACCATCTTCGATACGCTAAACGCGAAAGCGGCATTATTTGCCATTGATCAGTTGTGTGCGGAACGCGGTGTGGAAGTGCCGATTATGGTATCAGGAACGATTACCGATGCGAGTGGACGTACCCTTTCGGGACAAACGGCAGAAGCGTTTTATGTGTCCGTGAGTCACGTTAATCTGTTTTCGGTGGGTTTAAATTGTGCGTTGGGTGCGCAGGAAATGCGTCCGCACTTAGCAGATTTGTCAGCGATTGCCGACTGTTTCATTAGTGCTTATCCGAATGCTGGATTGCCGAACGAATTTGGTGAATACGATCAGGAAGCAGACGAAATGAAAAATTATATCCGCGACTTTGCGAGTAGCGGATTGGTAAATATCATTGGTGGTTGTTGTGGTACGACGCCCGATCACATTCGCGCAATGGCGGAAGCTGTGGAAGGCGTAACGCCTCGTGTGATTCCCGAATTGCCACAATATACGATGTTATCGGGTCTCGAACCGCTAGTGATTCGCCCCGAAACGAATTTCGTCAACGTCGGTGAACGAACCAATGTGACGGGTTCCCGGAAGTTCGCGCGACTGATTAAAACGGGTGCGTTAGATGAAGCACTTTCGGTTGCCTTGCATCAAGTAGAAGGTGGCGCGCAGGTCATCGATGTAAACATGGACGAAGGTTTATTGGATAGTGAAAAAGCGATGGTAGAATTTCTCCATTTGGTGATGTCCGAACCCGATATTGCGAAGTTGCCGATTATGATTGA
>JBGCES010000324.1:0-5185 GCA_045106545.1 Saprospiraceae bacterium | reverse complement strand
GCAGCATTCATAAACGCAATTACGTTTTTTTTTTTTTTTCAAGTTCTTTAATTTTAAATCCCACCCACATTTCTATTGCTCTATTTTCAATTGAAAAACAAACACTCACGCTATGCAGTCCCACGCCCATCCACTTTTTTTACTCTACTTAATCGCTGCTGCGCAGGGCGTTTTTTTGCTATTGGCATTGCATTATCGACAACATTTTAAAATCGGTGATAAATGGGCACAATCGCTGTTTTTAGGCATTTTGTCTTACCACATTTTATATTTTGGATTGATGTGGAGCGGCTTCCTGAAGCATCTCCCCGTACTGCTTTACACGGGAGGCATGGCGACCACAGCAATTCCAATGGCTTGGTATTTTTATCAAAAAAAATCACAGGGGCAATCTGAATATCGTTGGTACGAATGGTTACCCGCAGTTTGGCTGGGCTATCTGTTTATCAACTATTTATATTCGTTTAGTATTCCCGCTTCCGCTAAATTAGAATACTACGAGCAACAAGTTTTGGCGGAACAAACGCATCGCAACTGGCTCTATTTGCGCAATACAGGCGTCATCATTTTACAAGCTATATGTTACCTAGTTTTAACTAGAAAATCGTTGTGGCAACAGCCGAAAAAGGAACTCAGCCAACTCTACCTCTGGCTCGTTGCTTTCACCATATTATTGAGTTTACATTTTACTTTTTGTTATTTCGGAACAGCGGGTTACGCGTTAACTTATTGTTCTTTGGTCGCACTAGAATGCTTAATGGTTTATCGGTTGACGTGGTCTTATATTCAACCTAAAATGAATACCAAAGAAGTACAAGTGATCAAAGAAGTTATCGTAGAAAAAACCAAACCGTCCCCTACTCCATCACCTGTAAAATACCAAAAATCAAACCTCTGCCCCAAACTTGCTACCGCTACAACCCAACGACTCACCGACTTAATGCAAGGTGAGCGGCTTTTTTTACAACCCAATTTACGCCAAACCGATCTCGCCACCGCCGTAGAATTATCCCGTCATCAATTATCCGAAGTACTCACGCAGGAGTTACAAACTAATTACTATGACTTTGTTAACCGCTACCGCGTAGAATACGCTCAAGAGCTATTAGTTGCGGATAGAGAACGCGCAAAAACCATTCTCGCCATCGCCTACGAAGCAGGTTTTAATTCTAAAAACGCCTTTAATACTGCTTTTAAGAAATTTACCAAAACGACGCCTTCTGCTTATCAGCGGGCGCGGATTGAAAATTGATAATTCAATAGAATGTAAGTTTATTTTTCCAGCGAGCCCAAGAAGCTAGGAGGGAGCGGAAAGCTCCGTCCTAGCAAAAACATTTCACAGTCAAACCATCTGACAATTCAACCATCTTTTCCTCTTTTTTGCCCATTTCGGTCGGATGGGGCGATAAAACCGTGCTTTTTTCGGTCGTTTGTATTGTGATTGTTTTGACGCAGATGGACGCTGGAGACGCTGTTTTACTTATGTTTTTTACATCATTCCATTCGACCTATGTTATTAAGAAAAAAAATTCTAGCTGTTATTGTGATCTTCCTTTGGGTACAAATTGGCTTCAGCCAAACGACTATTAATATCCCAACTGATTATTCGACGATTCAGGCAGGTATCGATGCGGCAGCTACGGGCGATACCGTACTCGTCGCGGTGGGTACTTACGTAGAAAATATCAACTTTCGCGGAAAAGATATTTTTCTAACTAGTCATTTTCATTTGGATCGTTCTCCCGCTACGATTGAAAATACCATCATTGACGGGAGTCAACCAACAGATGCAGATTCAGCAAGTGTGGTAACGATTATTCACGAAGAAAGTGCAGCAGCAGTATTGCAGGGATTTACCATTCGCGGCGGCACGGGTACGAATAATTTCAATGATGACGAAGGGATATTTTTCCGCGTAGGCGGCGGCATTTTAATCAACGAAGCCTCGCCAACCATTCAATTTAACATTATCGAAGATAACGAAGCAGTGGACGACAGCGCAGCAGATGTCGTATCGGCGGGCGGTGGCGGTTTACGCGCCGGACGCAGTGAGTCCATTGTGCAAAATAATATCATCCGTCGCAATCAGGGCAAGTATGCGGCGGGTATGATGTTCGCTTTTTCCGCGCCGACCATTCGCAACAATTTAATTATCGACAATGAAGCAGGTTTCTTTGCGAGTGGCGGTGGCGGAATTTTTATTGATTTCAATAGTAATCAACAACGTCCCGTACCCATTACCAATAATACGATTGTTAATAATATTTCTGGCGGTCGAGGTGGTGGAATCGTGGTTACGGGGACAACCATAGCCGTCGAAAATAACATTGTTCACAATAACAATGCTTTTCAAGGGATACAGATCTATTTGCGTAACATTGGTGTTGGACAATTGGCGGAAGCCATTGTAAACTATTCCAATCTACCTGCGGGAGAATTTGGCGGCGAAGGTCATGTTTATTTTAGACCTGAGTTTACAGGAGCGCTTTACAGCTTATCACCCGATAATCAATTAGTAGATGCGGGAAATCCAGCTATGGAATATCAGGATCGGGCAGAAAGTGGTGACACACCCGCCTTACCCGCACTTGGAGCATTGCGCAATGACATTGGCTGGACGGGTGGTCCTTACGGTTTCCAATGGGAAACAGTCGTCAATCCTACGCATACTACTTTACCAAACGAAGCCAACCTATCTGTACTCAATCACCCCACTAGCAATGATAATTTAGCTTTAAAATTCACTTTAACACAGGCGGATGATTGTCAAATCGAAGTATTCGACCTGCAAGGTAAACCGTTGATAACCAAATTTTTACGAAATTTACCAGCAGGTGTGCATCAAGATGAATTTTCTTTACCCGCCCGTTTATCCGCAGGTACTTATCTCCTTCGACTAAACGGAAAACATCACCAACAAACCATTTCGTTTATTCAGTTATAACGGAAGAGAGAAAAGGGAAGAGAGAGGAGAGAAACTACGATCAGCTCTCTTTTCCCTCCTCTCTCTTCCTTCATCTAAAATAGATAAATACAATTTTTTCATCATTGAATGAACCCCAACTACTATTTCCTGAAGACTACGTTTCTTTCATCAATATCTATACAACTAAAACTATTTAAAACGTAGCGTTTTTTAATCTTCATCAATTTAGTAAAGCCCCTCCGCTGTTCGCGGAGGGGCTTTTTTATCATCTTAAATTTTGGATGTATGATTTTTTGTTGGGGATTATGGGGATTGAAATATGCAATATTTCGCGGCTGTAGATTTACAATACGACAAATTTTCCCTTTAATACACGATTTTCAACTCGTACTTGTATCAGGTAAAGTCCTTTTGCTAAATCGTCAATCAATAAATACTGACCTTGCAAATACGTTCGTCTTACAAGGTATCCATTAGATGAAAAAATTTGTACTTCAGTATTATTTTCTTTACCCATCTGCTCAATATTAAAGAATATTTTGTCGATAGCAGGATTGGGATAAAACAGCAATACACTATCAACGTAAACTTCTAAGACTATAGTGGAAGAATAAAAAGAACCTGAATTAGTATTGATTTGAAGTCGGTAGTAAACTGGATTTTTTTTCGGTTCAGAATCAGAGTAGTTATATTCAGATTGTCCCAATACGTTAGGTATATTAGTAATTGTCATCCAATTTTTTCCATCAATACTCGACTGTAAAGTATATGAATCAACTGGATCATTATCCATAACTGACCAATTGAGTTGATGACCTGTAAGAGTGGCCTCACCATAAAAATTTACTTGAACAATAGAAAGAGCTGTTGTACCAGTCCCTTTGATTGCGTAAGTAAAGTATGAATTACCATTTTCAATATCAGCATATTCAATAATTACAGTAGCAGTTGACTCCCCAATGGTTTTTGGCGTGAAAGAAATATCAAAAGTAGTCGTCTCGCCGCCGCTTAGTTCATTTTTATTCACTGGTCTAGAAACGGTGAACTCGCTACTACCTTGAATATTTACAATAGATGGACTACTACTAGGCGTAACTAGCTCTAATATCCCACAATTGCTATTATGAATAGTAAAGGTTTTAGTAATTGTTTCTCCTATTATTGCTTGTCCAAAATCAGTATCGTTTTGTAATTCAGGTGTTTGATTATTGTTGATATTACTTCCTTTTCCTGTAAGATTAAACTCTGGATGTATGTTAAGACGATAGAATTTACTTTCAGTATCATTAGCTGTGATAATTGAAATACCATCTAGCGCAAGTGAACCTTTATTACTGTTGATAAACTTGGTTGTTTCGGTACTATTTTGCCAACCATTAGCTGGACGTTCATATATATAAGTCGTTTCCTTTTTGGGATCAGTAGCAGCAATGATGTAGCCATCTATAGCAACCTGAGTCCCAAATTTGTCGCCAATATCTTTGTCTTTACTAGTCAGTTTAGCATTAAAAGTGTTACTGCTCACCCAACCATTATTAGGTCTCTCAAATATATAAGCAGCGCCCATATTATCTGAACCGTATGCACCAACTACTAGTATATTCTCTTCTAAGCTTACACTACCACCAAAGGCAATTTCCCTGTTTTGGTTTAAGTGTTCGAAGACAGTAAGTTTAGCCATTTCGGTAGCATTTACCCAACGATTCGCAAATTTTTCAAAAACATAAGTTGCTCCTTTTAGCCCATTTTCACCTGGTGCACCAACGGCAATTACAGTTCCATCATCACTAATGGCAACAGAACTCCCAAAAGCATCATTCATTGCTCGATCGCTTGCAGTAAGTTTAGCTGTTTCAATCATATCTATCCAACCATTTTCTGGTTTTTCATAAACATACACTGCTCCTGCTCCCGCGCCAGTAGGAGATTCGTCATTTATCATTCCAGCTACGATAATATTATGATTTAAAGCTACCGATTCTCCCAGCCAATCTGCAAATTCTTGTTCCTCTCGAGTTAGCCTCTGTGTTTCAGTCATGTTCTGCCCCCCGCTATCTGGTTTTTCATAAACCTAGATTTCTCCGTAGGTACTCTGCCTATACCCACTAACAATAATGGTATTACAGTGAATAGCTGTACTCAGTCCAAAAAAAGAACCATTTGAAGCATCAGATGCAGTTAAAATAGCTACTAATACCCACTGGTCATTGTATTCGTAAACATAGGCTGCCCCTCTACCTTGATTAGCCTCTAAATCCG
>JBGCES010000323.1:0-3597 GCA_045106545.1 Saprospiraceae bacterium | reverse complement strand
TGTATTCGATAGCGCGTTCAAGGGTCATAACGATTGGCGGAGCAAGTGTCTGCGTGTTGTCCTTACCAGCAGATCGGTGGTTCGTGAGAGCTTTTTCCTTAATAGGATTCACAGCCAGATCCACCTTACGTGGGTTCTCACCAATCACCTGACCTTCATAAATCTCTTCGTTCGCACCGATAAAGAATTTACCGCGCTCCTGTAAGTTATTGATACTAAATGGAATGGACTTACCCGTTTCCATCGAAATCAATGAACCATTTTGACGACCTGGAATGTCACCTTTATGTGCTTGGAATTCTTTAAAGCGGTGGGTCATAATCGCTTCACCCGCCGTAGCTGTTAACATGTAATTCCGCAAACCGATAATTCCACGCGAAGGAATATCGAAGGTCAACACCATGCGATCCGCCTTTGGTACCATGCTCAACATAATCCCTTTGCGACGCGTCACCATTTCAATCGCCTTACCCGAAACATCTTCTGGCAAATCAATCGTCAATTCCTCAATCGGCTCGCTTCTTACGCCATCAATCTCTTTGATGATAACCTGTGGCTGTCCGATTTGCACTTCGTAACCTTCACGGCGCATGGTTTCAATCAAAACCGACAAGTGGAGTACACCCCGACCGTACACACGGAAAGAATCCGCCGAACCCGTATCTTCTACGCGCAACGCCAAATTCTTTTCCAATTCTTTTTCCAAACGCTCTTTGACGTGACGAGAAGTCACATATTTACCATCTTGACCGAAGAAAGGCGAGTCGTTAATCGTAAACAACATCGACATGGTGGGCTCGTCAATAGCGATAGTCGCTAATGCTTCTGGATTTTCTGGGTCGGCAATCGTATCACCAATTTCAAAACCTTCAATACCCACCATTGCACAGATTTCACCCGCTTGCACTACGTCCACTTTCTTCTTTTCTAAACCAGAAAAGACAAATAAGTCGCGTACTTTATGACGAGAAATCGAACCGTCCGCTTTCACTAAAGAAACTTGCTGACCGTTTTTGATTTCACCCCGGTGCAAACGCCCTACAGCAATCCGACCGATAAATTTGGAGAAGTCCAAAGAAGTCACCAACATCTGTGGCGTACCCTCGTGTACTTCTGGTGCAGGAATATGCTCCACAATCGCATCCAAAAGCGGCGTGATATTATCCGTTTGGTCTTTCCAATCGTTACTCATCCAGCCATACTTAGCTGAACCGTAAATCGTTGGGAAATCCAATTGTTCTTCTGTCGCGTCCAAGTTGAACATCAAATCGAAAACCAAATCTTGCACTTCCTCAGGCGTACAGTTTTCTTTATCCACTTTATTAATCACGACGATAGGTTTCAAACCTAACTCAATCGCTTTTGATAATACAAAACGCGTCTGTGGCATTGGTCCTTCAAAGGCATCTACCAAAAGTAAAACACCATCCGCCATGTTCAACACCCGCTCTACTTCACCACCGAAATCGCTGTGACCAGGAGTATCGATGATGTTAATTTTGGTGTCTTTATACATCATAGAAACGTTCTTAGATAGGATGGTAATCCCGCGTTCCCGCTCTAAGTCGTTATTATCCATGATTAACTCGCCTGGCACCTCGTGCGATCCAAACAATTCTCCCGCCAACAGCATCTTATCTACCAAAGTAGTTTTGCCGTGGTCAACGTGCGCGATGATCGCAATGTTTCTTAAATTCATTTAAATATAGTTGATATATGTACGATGTGGTTAGAATTGGTCAGATATGGTTTCGTAATTATGCTTAATTACACTGCACCAATTCTAACAACTTTCCAACCCTTATTTTTGCGCCGCAAAGGTACGCTTTTTATGTGGTTTAAACGTTGCGAAAATATTAAATGTTATGAGGCAGAATTATATTGGTTAAAAAGAAAAACGCCTTATTTTTCGTTGTAAATAAGGCGCATTCTGCTATGCTTTTGTTTGGTTACGAATTAGTATATTCTACTAATTCCGCTGAATTAACTGCTGGCGAACAATAAAACCTTCTTCTGCCTTTTCTCGCCAAGTACCATTACTGGTTGTATTTTGAGTATCCAGAATCATCATTTCCCGATAAATCAAGCCGACTCCTTTGGCATACTGTTCTTCTACGTATCGACGCTCAATAACGTTTTCATCATCTACATGAATCACGACTGCCACATCATTAAACTCTTCTCCTTCGACAACTTGGGTACTCGTTAATGATTGAACACTGGATTGCCAATTGCGAAACATTTGAATGGTTTCACCGCCTGCGATCGTTGAAAACATTTGATCGTCAATGAAGGCATTATGATCCCAGGTGCGATTTTCAGTCAAAGGAAAAACTAATTTTATAAAGCGCAGGTTTTCCTCCGTCCGATATACGCCTTCATCATCGCGGCTGACTAACCAAACATCAGCAATGCGCCAGTCATCAGCCAGATCGCGTCGCACTGAGCGTTCTAATCTATAAAATTCTTCCCCTTCCACATCTTCAAATCGTTCCGTTATCTCTTCTCTTACAAACGAGCGCACAGAATCGACCACAGCGCCGCCATTAAAATAATTGATGCTATCCACTTGATAAATCATCATTTGACCGACTTCGATCGGAAAGTAAGCTTTGCTTTCGGGTAGCGTAAATTCTTCCACGCTTTCTTCGCAAGCCGTGAAAATCAATAAAAAAAGTAAAGAAAATGCTAACGAAATCTTTGTTAAATGTACCATTATGTAAGGAGGTTCACTGAATCGTCAGTGTTGCTAGTGAATAATAATTAATTCGATAAAAATAAAACCCCGTGCTGTAAAAAAATGCGCACAAAAAATTGAAAATCAATGACTTGAAGGTCTTTCAAAACAAAGCTCAAAATTTCATGACCAATGAGGGGGACAATCGTATCGCAAAATCAAACTAAAACATTAGCGTCAATTACGAAGCGATATAAAAGAAGGTGAAATTAAGAATTATCTTAATAGATCGATCTTTAATATCGCTAATAGCTGACTATTCTGTAGTGAATGGAGGAAAAATGGAGTATTTGGGTAAATAATTAAGCTAACGTTCTTTCAACCACTTTGTTATCTTGACATTATTAAATAATAATCCCTAATTTTGAATTAATCATTAAAATTACCCAATCGAATCACACGATTGCATGCTCCATTACTCCCTTATTTACTACCTGTTGTTGTTTTGCTTTCCATTGTTTGTTATGTAAATAATTAACCCTACTAAAAAATTTCGGGTAATGAATATGCTACGTCTTTTCATACTATTATTATTGGTATCTCTCATCAATACTGCGTTTGCGCAACCAACGCCTACTATCTATTACGTCAATTCGACTGGAGATGGCTCTGACTTCAACCTCTCGGATGGTACATGTGCAGCAAGTTTTTGGGGAGACTGTACCCTCAGAGCTGCCCTCGAACCAGCCCATGCGAATGGTGGTAATACCGTTATTCGCTTTAGCTCTAATATTAACACTCCTGCTACTTTTAATATCAACACTCCTCTGCCCGCTCTCACTAAGCCAAACATTTTGATTGACGGCGGCTACCTGTTTCACCAGTTAGGCGATATTATTATCAATGGTAACAATAACGTG
>JBGCES010000322.1:0-3167 GCA_045106545.1 Saprospiraceae bacterium | reverse complement strand
TAGTCGGTCAAAAATAGGGGAATATGGGATTGCACCACGTAGTTATTTATTCATTAACGATGGTAAAGGCAAATTCACAGAGCAGACGGAGGCAATTATTCCTGAATTTTCCAATTTAGGGATGCTGACCGATGCAACCGTTTTAGAGAAAGCTGCGGATGGTAGCATGCAGGAATTTGTCGTAGTCGGCGAGTTTTTACCATTGACTATTTTCACCAAAAACGATGATAAATTTGTCAAAAAAGAACTGCCTAATTCCAGCGGTTGGTGGAACTGCGTTACTGCTGTCGATATGGACGGCGATGGCGATTTAGATTTCCTCGCTGGCAATCAAGGTTTAAACGCTGACTTACAACCTGCTGATAATCAGCCGATTGAATTATACGTAAAAGATTTTGACCAAAATGGCAGTTCCGATCCAATTCTTACTTATTTCAAACAAAATAAAAAATATACCTACGCCTCGAAGGATGAATTAATTGGTCAAATCGTGTCTTTGCGTAAGCGGTATAACGATTACAACTCCTTCGCGCAAAGTACGTTCTCAGATATTTTTCCTGCGGAACAAATATCGGATGCGATACACTTACGAGCAGAAACCTTCACTTCGGTTTATGTAGAAAATTTAGGCAATGGCGAATTTAGAATTCAAAATTTACCGCTATCTGCGCAAGTCGCGCCGTTGCAAAGTTTCGCAGTGACGGACGTGAATCAAGATGGCAATTTAGATGTGCTATCCATTGGTAATTTTTATGGAAATCAACCCAATTTAGGGCGAGCAGATGCCGCTTTTGGTGATGTACTTTTAGGAAGTGGGAAAGGAGATTTTACGGTTTTGCCAGCAGAGGAGAGTGGTTTTATAGTGGAAGGAGATGCGCGAGATGTGGAGGTTTTGGAATTAGAGAATGGAAGAAAATTAGTTATAATTTCTAAAAACAACATGTCAACTCAAGTTTTATTTATCAATTAAACAACTGATAATCAATTATTTAGATTTTAATTATTTTTAAAATTTTCAATAATATCCTTATAACTAACTTTAATCTCATTAGAGTAAACTCTATGCTCCTTTCCGCTAATTAATGAATACAAAGGAATGAAGAGCTGAATTTTCATTGAATCCTGAGTATCAAGTTTCAAATCAGAATTAATAGAAATATTTGATTCATTTCGATGAAAAATAGATTCTTTATTTACTAAATCAACGAATTGATTGTTCAAGCGAAAGCTAAATTGATGACAACTATAAAATTTATCAAGTAACGCCTTTTTTGATAGTTTGATGGAATAGTTTTCTAATGGATTTATCGTTACTAGTCCTAGTCCCGTTCCACAATCAAAACCACTTGATTCTTCGGATAAGAAATTATCATAACTAGCTTTTAGTCTAGTCTGTTGAAATAATTTATCTGATGTCAATTCATAAAAAACAGAGTCAAAACGATAGATTATCATTCCATAAGTTCCGATTCCATTATTTTCAAAACTAAAACTAACTCTTTCATTATCAAGTGATTGTAATTTAATAACAAATGGCAAATCATGTTCTAATGGTTCACCAATTTGAAAATCGTTAAAAACGAAATATTTAAAATAATACCCCCTGACAAAGTAGTTAGATACATGAAACGCTATAACTATTCCAATCAATAAAGCTACTGTAGCAGCTAAAACATTTCGCATTTTAAAGTTTTTGATGATGAAAAAAACAGCCTTACTAACCACTCCCCTTTTCCTAATCGCACTCACTTTACTCCTCCTCAACGATTTTTATTTAAAATCAACTTACGGCAATTTCCTAACGGGAAAACTATCCGACGTTGCTGGATTATTTGTCTTTCCACTGTTCTTTTATGCCTTCTTTCCTAAGTGGAAAAAATACATTTTTGTCGGTACTGCCCTGCTCTTTTGCTGGTGGAAATCGCCTTTGTCCAACAGTTTTATTGAACTGATGAATATGGTAGGGATTATGGTGGATCGAGTGATCGATTATTCCGATTGTTGGGCGTTGCTGATATTGCCGATTGCTTATTGGCATACAGATTTTAAACTGTTATCGTTAAGATTTGTGCCTAAAGTCATCGTTAGTGGTATCGCGATTTTTGCGTTTGCAGCGACTTCTTTAGCACCTCTACAACAAGTAACTTTCGAGGAAGTCAATCGAACGTATGAGTTTAAAATAGACAAACGCGAATTAATTAATCGGCTTAATAGCTTGGCGATCGATAATTTAAAACGTTTTGGCGCATTAGCTTATTCGCTAGAAGATGACCAAATCACTTCCCATTGGACAGGTGATACACTCGCGGTGCTCTTGGATGCGAGTTTGCTTACGCTTCAGGATACCGTCGATTATCGCTTTGATGTATCGCGAGAAATGGCGGTTGCTTCGTTGGTTGTTAGCGGCGATAGCATTCAGTCGCAGTTGAAAGTATTGCGTATGCTAAAAATGACAGGATCAAGCAAACGAAAGAAATTACAGGAGAAAACGATTGAATATTTTGAAAAGAAAATCATCAAGCGATTGCGCGCGGGGGAAAAGGGGCACCTCTATTAACATTACTACCCAACCCTTTTAAAATGCGCCTCGTCTAACTACCCAAAAGCTATACGATATGAAAAAACTACTCTTTTTCTACCTACTTCTTTGCACCATAACTGCTTGCCAAAAACATGAATTTGTTGAACCTTCGGACTGTATCAAAGAGCGGATAGACGCGTTTGCAGGAATTAATGTCGTTCAGGCTAATATAAAAGGCGAGCATTGGTACTTATTTCACGACGGTTCGGTACACTCCGATGGCGTGGAATTTATTTTGAATCAGCAGTGCGACACGGTTTGTTTGGACTGTGGAGAATGTGCGCCGCCTGATTGTATTTTTGAGTTTTATGCAGCGGAAAAGGATACGATTTGGGAGCAGTGATTAGCTCAGATAGGAAGTATCTTGAAGATACTTCCTATCTCTTCTAGCGCTATTAATTCTGTCGATTCTTTTCCACAAAATCCGCCCACTCATTCAACTCGCGCTTACCTTGATTCGCAAATTCTGCTGCTTCTGATTTAGGACTTGAAAATTGATCCTGTATCTTTTCAAAGACGACCGTTCGCAACGTTTCATTATTCAACATCGTAGAAATATCATCGGTCGTAATTTCTTCTTCGCCAC
>JBGCES010000321.1:0-16077 GCA_045106545.1 Saprospiraceae bacterium | reverse complement strand
GGGCATGATGATTATAATTTTTCTGGTTTCTTGCGTGCAGTTCGCTTAATTGCGCGTGACGTTGTGCGGGCGAGGGTAGTAAAAGACGGGAGTCGGCGTATCGATGATGCATTTGAAAACTCGCGTTACCCGCTGCATTTGTTTAAGCAATTAGGCGAAATCGGTGCTTACGGCCCAAGTATTCCTGCTAAATATGGTGGTGGCGGAATGGATGAAATCGCTTACGGGATCATTATGCAAGAATTAGAACGTGGCGATTCTGGCTTGCGTTCGATGGCTTCCGTACAAGGTTCATTGGTGATGTATCCAATTTATAAATACGCTTCTGAAGAGCAGAAGATGAAGTATTTACCCAAATTAGGTTCGGGTGAATATATCGGCTGTTTTGGTTTGACCGAACCTGATTCTGGTTCCGATCCAGGTAGTATGATTACCAATATTCGTGATGCGGGCGACCACTACGTGTTGAACGGTGCGAAGATGTGGATTTCTAATTCACCTGTTGCAGATTTGGCGGTAGTTTGGGCGAAAGACGAAGAAGGGAAAGTGCGCGGAATGGTCGTAGAATCAAGCTGGGAAGGCTTTTCTGCTCCTGAGATTCACGGTAAGTTATCGCTACGTGCTTCGATTACGGGCGAGTTGGTTTTTGAAGATGTAAAAGTGCCTAAGGAAAATGTCTTTCCTGATATTCGTGGACTGCGCGGACCATTGAGTTGTTTGTCTAAAGCGCGTTATGGTATCTCTTGGGGCGCAATTGGTGCGGCGATGGATTGCTACGATTCCGCATTGCGCTACTCCAAAGAACGCGTTCAATTTGGTAAGCCGATTGGTCAATTCCAATTGACCCAGAAGAAATTAGCGGAGATGATTACTGAAATCACGAAAGCGCAATTATTGGCTTGGCGATTGGGAAGTTTAGCGAATGAAGGCAGAGCGACACCCGCGCAAATTTCGATGGCAAAACGGAATAACGTTCATATGGCATTAGAAATCGCACGCGAAGCAAGACAAATCCACGGCGGTATGGGAATCACGAACGAATATCCCGTGATGCGCCACATGATGAATTTAGAAACGGTATTAACTTACGAAGGAACGCACGATATTCACCTGCTGATCACTGGAATGGACGTGACGGGTTTGAATGCGTTTAAGTAGGATACTGGATTGGGGATATTGGATGTTGGACAAATCACGTGTATTTTCCAATATCCAATATCCAATATCCAATATCCAATATCCAATATCCAGAAATAAAAAAGGCTCACTAATTGCAACGTGCATTAGTGGGCTTTTTCGTTTCTTAATCACAATTTAACCATCATACAATTCAACCATCTTTCTATTTTTTCTTAAAAATTCGTTAAAACCTTTACATTTTAATCCTTTTGCGGTAAATTTCTATTTCAATTGCACACCCAAGTGGTAAGTGGAAACATCGATTATACCAAAATAAAAGCGGGAAACGTTTGTAAATTTATCTAGGCAGGTAATTGGTTATTGCACATTATGAAATTTTTCACCTGCTGTTTTTAATACTGAATAGAATATTATGCTGTTACGATTTATTTGTTTGGTGACGCTAACATTGTTTATAATTGATGCCAATATGGCGCAAGCGGATTTGCCAATTGAATTGAATAATCCGAGTTTCGAAGATATGCCGCGTCATTCCAAAGCACCGCGAGGGTGGTATGATTGTGGGAGCCCCTTCGAGTCTCCTCCTGATGTTCATCCAACTCATGACGCTGCTTTTAATGTTAATCGAGCACCTTTTAGTGGCGATACTTATCTCGGATTGGTTGTGCGTGATAATGATACGAATGAGGCAGTAGGACAGCGTTTGAAACGTCCGATAGAGGCGGGCAAATGTTATGAATTTAGTATAGCGCTAGCGCGATCAGATTCATATATTAGTTTGAGTAGAAAAACTTCTGAGGAGGTAAACTATACGACTCCAGCTAAACTTCGTATCTACGGAGGCAATAATTACTGTGTAAAAGCTGAAATGCTAGCCGAAAGTTCTCTAGTGAAAAATACGCGTTGGTTAGTTTATAATTTCAGAATTGAGCCGCAAAAGACACATAAATATATTGTACTAGAAGCATACTATAATACACCAGCTTTATTTTTATACAATGGACATATTTTAGTAGATAGCTCATCTGCGATTGTTCCAATTCCTTGCGAAGAGCCAAAAGAATTGGCAATCGATGAACCCGAAGTAAAAGAAGATCCAGTAACTGAGGCACCACCACAGAACATAAATGTTAGTCCATCTGCTGACCCTCGTACCAAGCCAGAGCCGCCAGTGGTGACAACTAATACGCCTAATACCACGCTCCCGAGTACTCCACCAGTTGCTACTAATACGCCACCTGCTCCACCAACAGAAGAAGAGATGACGCTAGTTGATGTGAAACGAAAGGATTTAAAAGCAGGGCAAAAAATTCAGATTAAAAATCTCTTCTTTTCAGCGGATAAATCTGAAATTAATTCAGATTCTTATACGGCTTTGAATAATTTATATAAATTTCTTAATCGCAATCAAGACATAGTTATTGAAGTAGGAGGACATACGAATAGTACTCCGCCTGATGATTATTGTGATAAACTATCAACGGCACGCGCAAAAGCGGTTGTAGATTTTTTAGCTAAAAAAGGGATTGAGCGAGAAAGGTTACAGTATAAAGGCTATGGTAAACGTAATCCGGTCGCTTCCAATCGAACGCCCGTCGGACGAAAACGTAACCAGAGAGTAGAAGTGAAAGTAGTGAGTTTTGATGGCTAAAATTAACAGCAAAAATCTTGCTGTTAGTTAACTTTGGCGATGCTTTTGAAAAGTGTCGCCCAAGTTATTTTTAGGATGTTGTAATACCTAGTTGCTCGTTGTGGAAGAACTGAATAATTTCCGCGCGTAGTTACCCGTCATTGCACCCAAGCCGCCAACTAAGCCGCCAATAGCTGCTGTCGCGTACATCAAGTGAGTAGGCGTAAGTTCCATGGGCGCAGAGGCACTAAATAAGGTCGCCATTTTGCCAGCGAGCAAACCGCCATTAGCCGTATTGAGTTGATAAGCTAAAAAGAACCAAAGGACGGCGATACCTGCGAAGCCCGTAAGAAAACTTTTCGCTTTAGTGTTGAGTAAAAAAGCCATAATACCCGCTGTTAATGCAACTGCCCACCAAGGTAAATTAGGAATAAATAAAAAAGCAAAATAGGTGACTGCGATAATACCAGCTGCTTCAACTACGTATTGTAGCAATTTATTTTGGATAAAAAATGCCATTGAAATGTATAATTAAGGATAAGTAAATTTATTAATTGTAGAAGGCTTTGTCAAAGAATGTCAATTATTACTAGTCAGCTCTAGAACTTCATTTTCTGTTTTTCTACTAAAATTTAAAGCCACAGTTTGAGAAATCGTATCCGTTGCACTTTGCATGAAGTGGGCAGTGTAATATTCGCCTTTTGCCCAAGTATCAACGAAATTATCATAATGTGGACTACCTGGATTGCCTGATTGACCGCCTGGATAAACAATTTGCGCTTGTGGCGTTTCGTTCATTTCTACCACCATTCTCCAAGATGGACCAGTGTGTGAAGTCATGGCGTTAATCGCTTTTTTATAGCCACTAGTTTGTACCTTTTGATGTGAAAAAGCGGTAATTTGTCCTAGATGAGTAATATTAGTATTGCGATAATTTGACCAATTTAAATCAGGTTCTACCAGCAGACGCTGATATACTTTGGCTACCATTTCCTGAAAAGCTAAGGTAATAATATCTGTTGCGGTTTCGCGCACGTCGGGCGTGGATTTTAAATCAAAAAAGCTGCTTTCTGGCAAGTCCCTAAGGATGTAAACCGTACGCCACTCGGTTGGATATAGGATTTGTTCATATTCCGTTTGTATTTCTAATTCATCCCACGTTTTCTGATAAAAAATATCAAACCATTCTTCAAAATATACGGGTTCTAACTTTGCCCAATCGTAATGATAATCCCATTTGTATAAACGTTGAAAGATTGCTTTTTCCGCATCATTCATGCGGTCGAAATCTAGACGTGACATCATCATATTAAATAATTCATACGTTTTCAAACTAAAATTATTTAATTGTAAGGCTTGCATGTCTGCTACTGAAAAACTAATGTTTTGAGTTAAAGTGTCTTGAATAACCCGTCCGCGATAGCCATCGAAAAATTCGCTATTATAATAATACGGATAGTTATTAGCGGTTGAGTGTTGATTAGCAGAAGCAACGTAACCCCACACGGGATCGACAACTTTTGGAGCATGCTCCGCAGGTAGAACCCCTCGCCAGCCATTAGTTGACTGTGTACCATCTTGGATATATTTTCCTTGTCCCGCATTTTTTCGAGGTAGTGCGCCTTGTACAAACATACCGATATGTCCTGCGGTATCTGCGTAAGCAAAATTCTGCGAAGGCGTAGTAAAATGCTGAATAGCAGTCTCAAATTCAGCGATATTTTTAGCGCGATTAACTTTTAGAAAAACATCTGCATCAGATTTACTGGGCGGATCATGAACCAACCAACGCAGTGCTAAGTCAGGTTGCTTTGTAACTTGAGATTGATGAATAACTGGTCCCCAATGGGTGACGCGGGTTGTATCTATGATCTTAGTTGTCCAGTAACCTTGTTTTACATGAATGGTATCGATTTGTTTTTCGACGGGAATATATTTTCCGTCCAATAAATAAGCTTGCTGGGTACTGTCTTGCCATTGGATAGTATAAAAATCTGCTACGTCGTGTTCCGTATTGGTCATTGACCATGAGAGGTGTTCATTAAAACCAATCGCAACGCCAAGTATGCCAGGAATAGAAACACCGTAAGTATTGCTTTGTGGTGTGTGAATTTGTAATTCGTACCAAATAGCGGGGAGTGTCAAATATAAATGTGGGTCACCAGCTAATATTGCGTTCCAATTGATAGTTTTTCCTCTAGCGATTGCCCAGTTATTACTACCAATATTTTCTTCTCCTACATCGAGGCGTACGGTTCCTTTGTAACCTTTTATTTCCTTTACCTGTTGCAGACTTAAACTTTCTGTTGCTGTATTTGTCTGGGCTTCCGCAAAAGGAAATTCGACTTCACGCGGAATGACGGGTAATTGCTCAGGAAAGAAATCTCGATACAGGAAATTATAAGTTTCGGGTGAAAAGAAAGCCTTGGCATTTGTTGCTTCTATATCTCGACTACGTAGGGCAAGCATTTCCGCCATTGCTTTAGCTATTAATGCCGATTTAAGTGGTGTCCATTCTTCTGGTTCATAATCTAATAATTTATATTCTAATGGGTAATCTTTGGGATGTAATGTTTCCATGAATGCATTCACGCCAGCTGCAAAACTTTCTACTAGTTTGTATCCATTATTATCAGTTCGCCAAATATCTAAAGTCTGTTCTGCCGCTTTGAGTAATCCTAACTGTCTTTTATATTGATCGCGTTCGGTTAGCGATGAGCCTAATACTTCACTTAATCTACCCGCTGCATCTCGCGCCATAAAATCCATCTGCCAGAGTCGATGACGTGCTGTAACATATCCTTGAACAAAAGCGGCATCTTGTTCATTTTGGGCAAATACATGAGGCACTTGTCGTTGGTCGTAAATAACTTTTACATCGTCGAGTAAAGAATCTGAGGTAATGGCTAAAGGTAAATTAGAAATTGGTACAAGCGACTCTGCGTTCTTCCAAAAGCCACTGTGTGGATTTACTACTTTTCCTAATGCGGGAAGTGGCATCAGTGGGGTAACAAAAGAATAGTGCAAGCCAATAGCAGCTATACCCGTTAAGGATAACGAGAAGAGAAATTTAAGGAGTCGCATGGATGTTTTTTGTTTATGTCAAGCAGAAAATAAATATAAGTTAAATTCTGAATTTTATTCAGTATGGAATGACATAAATTTTATTCGTATTTTATTTTAGGGAATTTCAAATGTTTGATAAAAAATCAAATGTTATAAAAAAAACGGGCATCCATCACTTGATGAATGCCCGTTTGTGAAAACAATAAAGAGAAATTATTATCCTTTACTTGCTTTTCCTTTTTTGTTATCGGTAGAAGAACTAGTCGGTGATTCTTTAGGATGACCACCAATAGTTGCTCCGTTTGGTACAGTAGCACCTTTTTTAATCACTGCTACGCCATCGCGGATATAGTAAATATCAGTCTCTTCGTCAGGTAGATGGTCACCACCAATAATGGTCACATTGTTCCCAATTCTACAATCTTTATCAACAATCGCTTGTTCGATATAGCAATTGCTACCAATTCCCATTGCAGGTTCATCAGTGCTATAAACAATTTCTTCGAGTGTTTCGAAGTAGTCATTACCCATGATGATTGCTCCTTTAATGATTGACCCTTTACCAATTCGCGAGCGAATACCAATCACAGCGCGTTCGATGCTCTCTGCTAAAATAATACAACCTTCGGCAATAATGGTGCGATTGAAACGAGTATTAAAGATTTTAGATGGCGCTAACATCCGTGGACGCGTGTAAATACGATTTTGGCTATCAAATAAATTAAATGCAGGAATACTATCTGTTAATTCTAGATTCGCATCAAAAAACGAACGAATTGTTCCAATGTCTTCCCAATAGCCGCCATACTGATAAGAAGCTACTCGATAGCCTTCCGCTATTGCTTTAGGGATAATTTCTTTACCAAAATCTGTTGCCTCAGGGTTTTCATCAAATAGACGCTTCATAATGCGTCTTTTGAAAATATAGATTCCCATCGAAGCGAGATATACTTTACCTTGATTCGCATATTCAGGTGCTACCGCAGATTCCCAGCCATTTAATTCCTTCATAGAAGGCTTTTCCGTAAACTTTTCAATAATCCCTTCTCTATTCACCTTCATAATTCCAAAACCTGTAGCATCTTTTGCAACTACGGGAATAGTGGCAATAGTAATGTCTGCATCTTTTTGGATATGATACTGAGCCAATTCCTCCAAGTCCATGTGATACAATTGATCACCCGAAAGGATCAAAGTATAATCGTGATCGTGGTTGTCTAGGTGGTGCATGGACTGGCGTACTGCATCGGCTGTACCTTGAAACCACCCACCGTCAGTGGGCGTTTGTTCGGCTGCTAAAATATCTACGAAACCATGACTAAAAGCATCAAAGTGATAAGTGTTCTTAATATGCTGATTAAGGGAAGCGGAGTTGAATTGCGTTAATACAAACATCCGGCGTACCCCTGAATTCAAACAATTCGAAATGGGAATATCAATCAAGCGATATTTACCAGCGATTGGGACTGCTGGCTTTGAGCGTTCTTGGGTTAAGGGGAAAAGACGAGTTCCACGACCACCGCCAAGAATTAAGCTAATCATCTTGATTGGCATAGAGGTCGTTGGTTGTTTACTTCTATTTACGGGCATATTTCTAGGAGTTTTTATTTTACGTAAGTGTTGTAATGAAAAAGGTTAGTTCGTTTCACTTAGTGAACTCAAAAAGTATTTCGGCGTGCCTAAAGGCTAATATTTTGTTTTATAAATTCGGCACAAAATGGCGATAAACATCGGCGTAGGTTTGCGCAGAGCGTGTCCAAGAAAAATCGACTTGCATGATTCGTTTACGCAAATCTTCTAAGTAAGTTTTATTGCGATAGACTTCTGTAGCACGATAACAAGCGGTAAAGGCATCATCCAAATTAAAGTTGTCAAAACGGATACCACGACCACTACCGTCTGGTTCTCCAATATCGGGAACTGTATCGATCAGACCACCAATACTGCGAACAATCGGAACTGTCCCGTAAGACATGCAGTACATTTGATTTAAACCACAAGGCTCGACTCGTGAAGGCATGATTAAAAAATCTGAACCCGCATAGAGTTGATGTGCTAAGCCTTCATCATAAGTCAGTGCTGCATCGAAGTGACCATGTAAATGATGTCGCATATGCTCAAATTCTTGGTGTAGCGCTTGATCTCCTGTTCCTAGTATCACAAATGCTGCTTTGTGACCATAATGTAAAAACTTACGAATCATATCTGGTAGTAAATCCGCACCCTTTTCACGCGCTAGGCGACCAATGAAAGTAATTAACGGTAGATCGGGATTTATCCGAAAACGCTGCAGTAGTACCTCTTTATTCGCTTTTTTGAAACCAGCTACATCATCTCCTGCCAATCGTTGTGCAATAAATTTATCGGTACTCGGATTCCAAACCGTAGGGTCAATTCCATTGATAATGCCTACTGATTTATGACTTTCACTTTGTACTAAAGTTTCCAAACCATTAGAATCACGACGTAATTCATCCATATAAGAGGGAGAAACTGTAGTGACTGCCCAAGAATTGCGGATGCCTGAGGCTAGAGGATTAATCGTATTACCCCAGTCCAATAGACCACGTGCAGAAGCATAGTAGAAGGGCAAGAGGTGTTGGTTTTCCCAACTAAATGCTCCGTGATATGCTCCATTATGAATAGTAAATACCGTCGGAATATTGGCTAACGACTCGTATTCTGGGCAATATTTGACCATAAATGGAATCAAGCCAGTATGATGATCGTGGCAATGTAAAACTTTAGGTTTGTACTGAAACTGACGTACCCATAGTAGCACAGCATTTTGAAAACTTATTGCTCGTTCGAGACTATCTCCATAGCCTTTTCCTGAATCATCATTATAAATACCAGTACGATCAAATTTACCTGGCATATTCACTACAAAGAGTTGAAAACCTAAATCTGCGGAGGTAACTTCCTCTACTACAAATGGCACTTCTCCATTGTGTAAACGCGCTGTATCTCGATATACTTCTCGGTATTCTTGCTGATTTAACCATTTGGTTTGATACTTGGGAATGACAACGGCGGTAGAGATATCTATTTGATTAAGGTATTTCGGTAGTGCGCCAGCTACATCACCGAGTCCACCCGCTTTGGCTGCGGGATAGCATTCTGCACTGATGTGTAATACTTTCATGTGTAGGTCAGATTTCGTATTGTTTCAAAAGTCGAGTTATTCAAATGCTTTACTAGAGGGTGAATATAAACTATAATTTATAAAATACTGCTTGTCAATGGGTTATTTATGCATTAAAAATTATACTATTTTCTAATAGCTCGAACGCATAAAATATACCTCCTGTTTATACAAGAATAAAATATTTCTAAAAAATATTCTATACCGCCGAAAAAGTAAAAGTGTGATTAGTACCTAGTAAGAATAATAGACTCTTGAGTCTTTATTTTTTTGTGAAAATATAATTTTATTTTACTTTTTGAATCTTTTACAAAAAATAATGTACGAAAAATTTAATTACTAGATTTTTTATATTGATTAGTATGATAAACTACGCACAAGATTTAGCTAGTTTACCTTGGCAGGTACAAGCAAAAGAAATCAATGAAACAATGGAAGCATTTAAAGATTACAGGCTTAGGTAAGGATGAGAAGACGGTGGAGGTGAAGTAGTTGAAAATTTTTAGTTGGAAGTTGGCCATTATGGAAAAGGCTCGAATTTCATTACGAAATTCGAGCCTTTTGCTATGTAGAATAGCGAATTTTAGTAAAACATCAACTCGCCAATCGCCCACGTGGGTCGCCCTGATTTCCTTTTATCACCTGATTAACAATCAAACTGATAAAAACAACTAGCAGACAACCAATCAAATTGAGCCAGAGATAGGCAATATTTACTTGACCGGTTTTGTCTAAAACAAAAATAGTGACGACGATAATTTCGGCAATGACAGCGGCGATAAATACAGCGCGGCCACCTACTTTTTTTATAAAAAACGCCACGACGAAAATACCCAAAATCGTCCCGTAAAATATGGAGCCGATAATATTAACGGCTTCAATTAAATTATCAAATAGCGAAGCAAACGCCGCAAATGCTAACGCTACTAAACCCCACATCACCGTAAATGCTTTAGAAACATTTAGATAATGGTGATCTTCTTCGTTTGGCTTGATAGAACGTCGATACAAATCCACCATAGTAGTAGTAGCCAACGCATTTAACTCCGAAGCAGTAGATGACATTGCCGCAGAAAAAATGACTGCCAGTAATAGGCCAACTAGTCCGATCGGCAAATAATTGGTGACGAAAGTGATAAAAACGTAGTCTTCATCTTTGGTTTCGGCAGTAGGATCTGCTTGCATAATCAGCGCATCTACCTTGTCTCGTACGCCGTTTTCTTTTTCCATTAAACCATTTACGGTAGCTTGCGCCGCTGTGATACCCGATTCGTTTTCTTGATTAATATTAGTAATCAAATCACCAATCGCCGCTTGTTTTTCGCTGAAAACTAAATCGTATTCTTGTTGGAGTGTAACTAGTTGCGTTTGATTTTCAATCTTATTTAAATTCGCTTGATTGAAGTGAATCGGTGGCTGGGTGAATTGAAAAAAGATAAAAACTAAGATACCTACGAAGAGTACCAGAAACTGCATCGGCACTTTGATAATACCATTAAAAAGTAAGCCCAAGCGACTTTCTGCTAGCGATTTACCTGATAAATAACGTTGTACTTGCGACTGATCCGTTCCAAAATAGGAGAGGAACAAAAACACACCACCGAGCATTCCTGACCAAAAAGTATAGCGATTATCTAAGTCAAAAGTAAAATCTACTACGTTTAATTTATCTAGTTTTCCCGCTACGCCAATCGCTTCTCCGAAGGAAACATCTGCTGGAAAGCGAGCAATAATAATCCCCGCCGCGATAAACATTCCAATTAAAATAACGACCATTTGCTGCGTCTGCGTGACACTCACTGCCTTCGTTCCGCCAATCACGGTATAGAAAATAACAATTGCGCCAATTAAAATGATAGTCGTATTTAAATCCCAGCCCATAATATTGGATAGAATAATGGAAGGTGCATAAATCGTAATTCCTGCTGCGAGTCCACGTTGAATCAAGAAAAGGATCGCTGTCAATGTGCGCGTTCGCAAGTCAAAACGCCCTTCGAGGTATTCGTAGGCGGTATAAACATTGAGTTTGTAATAAATAGGCAATACAAATACGGCAAGAATAACCATCGCAATCGGTAGCCCGAAGTAAAACTGGGCGAATCCCATTCCCGCGTCGTAGGCTTGTCCAGGAGTGGATAAAAAAGTAATGGCACTTGCTTGGGTTGCCATAATGGATAGACCAATAGTCCACCATTTTAGGTCTTTATCGCCCATCAGATAACTTTTCATGTTATCAACTTTGCGTGTCTTGATGACGCCATAAGCGACAATACCGACTAAAACGCCAATCATTACCAGCCAATCTATTGGGTGCATAATTTAGGAAATGTATTAGGTGTAAGAAACTAGTGAAGTGGTTGGTCTGGACGTGAAGATCCAGATGAATAAAAACAAATATTTAATTAAGAATATGCCTTAGTTAATAAGTAAAACAGAAAAATAATTAAGGCGTGAAGTGCAAGGACGAGCGCGTAGAGTTGATTCCACGAATTGAGAATTGGTGGACGGTCGTCGTCGGTATTTGTATCAGGTGCTGTCATAAGTGGTAATTTTCTTTCTTGGATAAATACCGTTCTGAATATCATCACGGGATTTATCTGAGAATTGTAATTTTTAAAGGAAACAAAGATAATTTTTTAATTCACCTGATACTTTGGTTTTCAAGACTTTAAACGTTAAACAACTTACAATCAGAAATCTTAACTTTTCGATAACATTTTGCAGAATAAACTTTTAAGCATCACCCCAGTCGTAGGCTATATCTATTCTTAGAGACCGAATTTTTTTTCTTCATCTCGGTAGGACTTTTGAGCATGACGCTGTCTTAAAGACAAATCATTAATTTTTAATTTTTCACTATTGAGGATGTCTATTAAGAGACGATAAAGTTTATTTAAATATTTCTACCGTCTGTATTCTCTCAGATTTATCGGTCTCTTTTCTGTCCTCTTCTTTAAAATCATATCCAAAAATGTTTAAACAAATTTTTAAAAGCACTTTCCTGTTATTATTGCTCACGGTTATTGGTTTCACTTCTTGTGACGTTTTAGAAGAGCAACTCAATCTAGATACAGAAACGGTGCAAAACTTTACGGAAGAATCTATTGACGTCATCGAGCGTAGTGCTGAGTCAGGACAGATGGGTTGTTTTGAATTCGTATTCCCCATTACGATTAATTTCCCTGATGAAAGCGCAGCCGAAGTAAATTCTTACGAAGAATTACGCGAAACTATTAGCAACTGGCGTGAAGCGCAAGGTGATGAAGAAATTGAAGGTCGTCCTCAATTGGCATTTCCATTAGAAGTATTAAATGAGGCAGGCGAAGTCATTTCGATTGCTGAAAAAGCTGAATTGCGCACCCTACGTCGCGAATGCCGTAGTGATCGCCCGAATGGCTCGCACCAATGTGGTCGTTGCTTTTCTATCGTTTATCCCGTAACGATCAGCTTCCCCGATGAAACAACTGCCGAGGCAGAAGATCGCCGTACTTTTAAGCAATTAGTACGCGAATGGAAACGCGCAAATCCCGACACGGAAGAGCGTCCCGCTTTGATTTTCCCAATTACGGTTGAGTTAGAAGATGAAACTACAGTAGAAATTAATAGCGTAGAAGAGTTACAGGCATTGAAAGAAAGTTGCCGAGGAGAAGGATAGTTTTTTAATGCGTAACAATTTAACGAATAGCTGTTTTAATCAGCTTTTTATAATTGAAAAAGCCTTGTCGATTTTAATCATCGACAAGGCTTTTATTTTTTACGCGTCTTTAGAAACATAAGTATATCAGCGTTTCCAGCGTCTGTCTGCGTAAAAAAAATTAACGCATTCCCACTGCCTGACTTTGCTGAATGGCACTGTTTGCTAATTTACGCATTTCAGTCTGATAAGCTGCGCCTACTTTGCGCTCTAACACGCGTCCGTTTGCATCTAAAAATAATAAAGTAGGGTAGGCATAAACTTCAAAAATAGAAGCAACATTGCCACCATTACCTTTTTCTGCATCAATTTTTACATTGATAAAGTTTTCGTTCATAAAACGCCCTAATGCTGGATCGGTGAATACATCGCGATCCATCATTTTGCAGGGCATACACCAATCGGCATAGACATCTACAAAGACGAGTTTATTTTCCGCTTTCGCGCGGTCTAATATCGGCATTAATTTATCCGTTTTTTCAAAACTAATAGCGTATTTGCTACTACTTTTTGTAGCGGTAGAAACTGTATTTCGAGAGCCGCCACAGCTTACTAATAGCAAGGTCGCAGCGATGATAAGCAGATTTAATAATTTCAAAGGAAGATAAGTTTTAATGTGTAATGAGGCAAATCTTGTTAAACAATTGATTAATCAAACGACTAATTTGTTGAGAAAATTATTTAACGAAAGGTTAGGAACGCTGGGAGTTTAGGAATGTTGCGTTAAGATTTCTCTAAAAACGCGTATTTTTCCTTTAGTTCGTTGAGATAAATTGCCTTCTGAGGAGCACGAGTTGCAATATTAGTAGTAGTAAAAAAGGAATGACTTTCTAAAAAAGAAACCTGAATCGCATCCCAACTTGCAATGGAAAAATCAGAGTTACGATTTTTTAATTCTTGGTATAAACGCTGTCCGATTACATAAAAATCAGATCTACCTAAATAATCTAAATCTGCATCACTCAATATTTGCTCTAAGGCATTTTGGGGAGATTGGGGGATTTTAGTTGCCATGATCATTCTACAGATTTGACCGATTTCGTTAGGTGTGTAACCAAAAGTTGGTAAATACTTTCTAACAATTTCACAACCTAATTTTTCGTGTTCTAGGTGCGAAATGGTAAAACCTGCATCGTGAAATAGTGCGGCTGTTTTTAATAATTCAGTAGCGTAGGCTGAAATATTTTCCTTTGCACATAAGCTTTCTGTTACTGCTAAAACATCAAGGGTGTGTTCAACCGAGTGGTAATACAACTCCGTTGGTAGCTCTTCCCTTAGTTTGTTTAAAATAAATTTTTTAGCAGCAGCGTAATTCAAAAGGCTTATTTAAAAATGAAAATAAGTGATGAAGAGGAAAAAAGAACAAAGCCTGTCCCGATGGTTGTCTCGGGATAGAATTGTCTAATTGGTTTTGTCTTCGTCACTAAGTGATTTTGTATTAAAAGCACTATTCAACAAAATACATATCCAAAGGCTCTTTGTGTTTGACTTCAACTTGCCCACGATGTTGACAACGAAAGTTAGTATGAATTTCTTCGTAAGTCGCTTGCGAAATATTAATTTTATCTACTTCGCCCGCTTCTTCCATTCGTGACGCAATATTAACGGTATCGCCCCAAATATCGTAGGCAAATTTCTTACTTCCCACTATACCCGCAACTACTGATCCAGTATGAATTCCTATCCTAATCTTAAAAGGAATTTTTCCTGCTCGCTTGCGTTCTTTTGCTCGTCGCCGCAGATAAGCACGAATATCCAAAGCAGCGTGGACAATATCCAAAGCATGTTTCGGATTGGGCGTAGGTAAACCACTCACACACATATATGAATCTCCGATAGTTTTGATTTTTTCAATACCATAGCGACTCGTTATTGCATCAAAAGTACGAAAACATTCGTCTAATTCAGCGACTAACTCTTCGGGGGACAAGACTTCCGCTATTTTAGTAAACGCTTGGAAATCAGTAAATAGTACAGTTGCGGATTCATAAAAACGCGCTTGTGCTTTACCGTTTTGCTTTAATTCTGTGGCGACAGCAGCGGGTAAAATATTTAATAATAATTCTTCGGAACGCTGTTGTTCAGCTTCAATAATGGCATTTTTCTCAGCCAGTTTTTCATTTGCCCGATTTTTTAAACGATAATTATAAAAAACAGAACCTAACACAACGAGTAAGCCAATTGCGCCAGCAATCAGTGAACGTTGCAAAATCTCACCTTCTCGTAATTCTGCGGCTTGTATTTTTAAGGCTTGATCTTGCTGTTCTAATTGATACTGCTTTTGGCGGTCGCTAAACATAATCTCGCGGCGCTGATTATCGCGGGCGCGTTCTTCGTCGAGGCGTTGATAGCGGAGTTCGTCATAGCGACGACGGTAATCGTAAGCTAACGCGTATTTTTTCTGAGCGGCATAGATTTTTGCTAAATCTTCGTAAGCATTTTGCTCGTGTTTGCTATCATTAGTTTCTTGCGCTAATGCTAAATATTTTTTAGCATAACGAATCGCCGTGTCATAGCGTGCTTGCCTTCGTTTGACATCACTGATACCATTATAGGTTTCAATAATTGCTTTTACATCTTCGCCACCTTCCCGAATTTTGAGGGTTTTGTATAAATAGTCTAAGGCCGTTTTCCAGTTCTTTTTGGCTTCTTTCGGTAAACCTAAATTTTCGTAATAACTACCAATATTTTTATATACATAACCGAAGTTATTGTAGCATTCCGCCATAGCGAGCGTATCATTCAGCACTTTGCGCAATGCTAAAGAACGGTTTAAATAATCTAAAGCTTCGTCAAATAATGGATCGGCAGCTGCATAATTGCCGTTTTTATAAAAATCTTCTGCCAAATCATCTTTGGAGTTTCCAATATTCAGATAGGCATTTGCTAACAGGCGATCGTCATCTAATTGTTGATATAGTTTTAATGCGGATTCGTAATCTTCCAGTGCTTCTTCGGCGCGACCGAGTTCGGTTTTGATATTACCAATCTGATTATAAGCACGAGCGATAGCTTCGGGCTGTTCACTCCGTTGCGCGTAGTCCAAATAACGTAAGCCATAATCTAATGCTTCGGGGTAGGTGCCAAGGGCTTCGTGAGCGAGTGAAATATTGTAGTAAAGTCTGGCAATTCGACTGGTGTCTTGCAGTTCTTTACGAATCACCAATGATTGTTGAAAATTGTCCAAGGCTGCGAGATAATCGCCTAAATCAACTTGCGCATTACCAATATTATTATACAAGGAAGCGACCCCTTTGCGGTCACCTAATTCACCACGAATCTTCAATGCTGCTTCGTATTCTTTAATTGCATCTGAATAATTGGCGTGAATGGCTTCTAATACGCCGCGATAATTATAGGTCTGCCCGATTCCTTTTTTAAAACGTAGTTCTAAACCTAATT
>JBGCES010000320.1:0-3736 GCA_045106545.1 Saprospiraceae bacterium | reverse complement strand
AGGAGAATGGTCGGGGGAAAGGCTTTTAGAATACTGTAAAATTGAATAATTGATCAATTTATATTTTTAAGAAGTGCTTGCTGTAAATCAGCTATGAATTTTTTACGTACAAATTCTTAATATCAGACTAAAGGGTTAAACAAACTGTAAACTTGTTGGTCTATATATTGTTTCGAGACTAGTTTTTAAGTTATTACTCATTTTACAATAAAATTTCACCTAATGAAAAATCTACTATTTATTTGCATCGCTTTTGGAATTCTATTTTTATTTTCTTGCGAAAAAGAAGCTGAAGAGATTTGTGAATCTACTAAGATAGGAGAGCAAGGCTTGAGCGAAAGTTCAAAATTTGGCTATTTGCCTTATCTAGCAGGTCAGCAAATCAATTTTACAAATGAAGCGGGTGAAACCATAGCTTTTACAGCTCAGGTAGAGCAAAATATGGATAATCGTATTTGTTTCCGTGAATTATGCGAAGCCTTCTCTAGTCCAACGAGCGCTCCGATATGTGAATTTTATGAAACTGAAAGCTTAAAAAATACGCTTACCTCAGAGGATGGAAGTATCTCCATTGCTTTAGAGGCTTCAATTTACAGTTATCCACAGGGGGCTACATCTTTTCTTGACCTCTTTACTATGGTGGGAAGAACTCAAGGTCGAACAATTGGAAACGTAACGCAGATTAGCGGTTCCACTTATGATGGGACAATTAATTATCCATCTAGTTATCCGCCTATAAATATCTTTATCAGAGGAGGAGATATTACCTTGAATGGAATTGAATTTAGTAGTGTGTTTCATACTGAAATTGCTGATGATATGTTATTTTATCAATTGGGTAGAGGTGTGGTAGGAATGAGTATCGCAGGTGACACATTAGTGATTAACTAGAACAGATTGTCTATTCACGGCACAATAACTTTCTTGACATTAGTTTTACCGATTACGAAAAAATAAAAACGGAGTTATTAATTACATTTATCATCTGTCTGTTTTTAAGCTGTGCTTATAAAAGTAACGGACAGATAAATTATGTAGCAAATTATTCCAACAAAGCTAAAATTGATGCCAGTATCAAAAATTTAGGCGCCAAATTAACCTATTCTAAATTTGTCGTTTTAGGAGTAGGGCTTCTTTCTATCAATGATAGTGCAATGGATGAAAAAGAAATAGAAACCTTCACTTTAGTGAAACAAGAGGTACTTGAAAATGGAGAAGTTGTAATTGTAAATGAAGTGCCAACTAATGAAGGAAATTTAGAAATAAGACTTTTTGTTAATAGCGACCAACAGAAATCTAGCTTTACCATTGTCAAAGATTGGCGTAATAAAATTGACTTTACAACAACGGTTTCTACTGTAAAAATGAATCAACCCATTGATGAAAAAGGTATAGTGCAAATCGAATTACACTATCAAGGGAAGCAAATTAACGGTGAACGAACCGTTCAATTTAGAAACGAGTTCTATTTTGTAAATGAATAAATAGGTTTCATGTGGCATACCTGAATCCAGTGAACAAAAAGCGTATAAGTCACTCATTATGAACGGTTTGCTACAATTTGATAATCAGACAATTTTAACAATCAACTTAACCTATTCCTCAATAAATTCTTCAATATTAGCCTGCAATCTTTTTTCTGCATTAACCACATCTACCACCATCATCCTGAGCAGGGTCTTTTTCCCTCTATCTGTTTCTTGAATATTTGGTAATAAAAAATCAAGCATTTTTTCTGTTCGTAGCCTTAAATTTTCTTTGCCTCCTGCAATATCTGATAAAGCGGATATTTTTTCGTATTCAATTAGTTCGAGCTTAGAATTGGCAATCGCATTCCAGGCATTAATTTTTATTTCTGGTTCTTGAATTCCATTCGCGCTCCACACGATTTTAGCTAGTGAAACGGTTTCATCATTTAAATACGTATCTATAGTATCCAACATGGCTAGTTGCTTAGGGATGACTCGTTCTATATCCGCACCACTTTCCTCTAATTCTTTTTCAATCGAAGAGAAAATTTTATCCAAATACTTCTGATCCTTTCGATCTTCATTCCAATTGTTGATGACCAACGCCACTAAAATCCCAATGATGACGGGAATAATTTCTCTGATGATTTGCTTGATTTGTTTCATTGAACTAAAGTCTTTTTTGATACTACTCCCATTCAATATCCTGACCTGGGGAGCAAAATCCATATATTCTATCTGTTTCTTTCTTCCGTTGATTTCCTGCCTTTAGCTTACAACTTCCTTGACTCATCCTTTTAATTTTTGAAAGAACAAATAATCAATGAAAATTTGTAGCATCAATTGTTCATAAATATAACACACAAATGTATTTAAAAAAGACGCTCTTTGTTCTGCTATTTAGCACTATTTCTATCGTTCAATCCTTCGCTCAATGGAATCCTGTAAGTTCAGAAGAAAGTTTTCTAGTATCTAACAGACAGACCCAATTTTTCATTATGTCTGGTGCGGCAGTAGGTTCTATATTATTAGTAAAACTCCTTGATAAAGATGAGAAGTTAGGTTATTACCAAGGTCATGTCGGCTATTTTAATGGAGATGGCTATGATGTTTTCATGCAAAATTTTGGGATTGAAAGAGTTTTTGCTCCGTGGTATTCTTTGCGGATTGAAGCTAATATTCAAGAATTTAGTAGCGATAGTTATTCAACTGGTGGTCTTGGTATAAGAAACTATACCCGTTGGTCGATATTTGGAAAAAAGAAGGTCAGTCCCTATTTTGAGTATGGAATAGGTCTCTTTACTGCCTTTCAAGCTTTTCCCGAAGGTGGCAGCAATTTTACTTTTAATCAAACGCTGGCACTAGGCTTAGAACTCAAACTGGACAATAGAAATAAAATTCGACTAGATTATAATGCCATACACCACTCTAATAATGGATTATTTGACACTAACCCGGGGTTTGATGGCAACGGTGTTACACTGAGCTATTCTTGGTTTTGGAAGCAGAAATAAAGTTTGCATCAATGAACGGTTAAGTAGGGTTACATATTTGTCTTAACAGCAAACACGGTGTAAGTCACTCACAATGAACGCTTTGCCGCAATTTGACGATCAGAACTTGTTCCTGCCTGCCCCGAACTTGATTTAGGAACGGATGACGATACATACACTTGCAGTTGATAATTGAAATTTCAATACATTCCTTCTTTGCGACAGCTAATAATTTAAACCAGAAAATTTTATCTTCGCCAGCGTATCAAATTCCTTGAAGGGTTGAAAACCCTTTTCTTATTCTGAACAATGGGTTTCAACCCGTTGGAAAAACGCTAAACAATGAAATTTCTACCATCACACCTCGCTCACGCCGCGTCTCCGACCGGTGCGTTCACTCTACTATTATTCTTCTTTTTCTTCACTCAACTCCAAGCCCAACAAAACCTCGATTATTACCTCCCCGATATCGAATACGACCAAAGCATTCCCACACCCGAATCCTACCTCGGTTGGCAAATTGGCGAATGGCACATTTCACACGATCAACTGGTCGGTTATATGAAAGCGGTGGCGGCAGCTTCGCCGCGCGTGACGTTTACGGAATTTGGTCGCACGTACGAAGAGCGTCCGTTGGTGTATCTGACCATTACGTCTGAGGAGAATCAAAATAACATTGAAAATATCCGCACCGAACACTTAAAGTTAGCGGATGCGAATATTTCTAAAGACTTAAATGTCGATAATATGCCTGCTGTGGTTTACGCGGGTTAC
>JBGCES010000032.1:0-8882 GCA_045106545.1 Saprospiraceae bacterium | reverse complement strand
CCTCGATGGATACTTCCTCCGCATTTGGAGTAAATGGAAAAGTTCTTTCGGTTCGATCAAACAGTTGACTTATCTCGTAGAAATTCGTTTCATTGACGGTCGTCAAATAAAGGGAGTCAGGAGCGCGGAGGGAAATAATATAGCTAGTCGTATCGGGTACAGTCGTACCATAATTCGTAGAACCAGCGGTGAGCGTTTCTTTAATCGTATAAATATCGTTTTGCCCCGCTTCGTCAATCCACACTTTTAGCGTATCGCCCGTTTCCGTGTAGGCTTCGTTGTCTCTGATGCTGCGCTGAATACCTAGGTAATAACTCGTTTGCCCTACTTCAGGCGTATCAAAACGGATGTGGGTAGAAACAAGGTTTTCATCGGGAGTAATATCTTCTGTTTCACAGCTTGTAGTGATAAACAAAGTTGTTAAAAGGAAGGCAAATAAGAGATACATCTTCATAGCTAAATCTTTTTTTGAATGAATTGAATGTTAGCTAGTAAGACGGTTGCAGAAAGAAAACGGTTGGGTGAGGTACGAAATTTATTAATTACACTTTGGGCATTTGCCTTGCATTACCAATTGAGAAGTACCCATCTGATACCCCGCTGGTAATTCTACAGGTGGAATTACAATATGCTCTAGACAAGTCGTATCGCCACATTTCGTACAATGAAAATGGGCGTGGTTATCCAAGTGATGATGTTCCGAGCAATCGGAATGACAGAGTGCATATTTAGTCGCCGCTGTCCCATCAATCGCTTGGTGAATGATGCCCTTTTCTTCAAAGGTTTTTAAGGTGCGAAACAACGTCACTCGATCCAAATCAGGGTGCATCGCTTCCATTTCAGGATGAGAAATAGCAACTTTTTTATCCAAATACGTTTCGAGTACGGCAACGCGGACTTTCGTTTTTCGTAAATCGTGCTCTACTAAAATCTGTTCGGTGGACATCTTATTTAATGTATAATTGGTAATGTATAATATGTAATAACGAGGCGTGAGGTAGAATGGTTGGCAAAAAAGTAACTTTTTTAAGGCTTTAAGAAGCGCTCTTAATTTTATCGGTCATCAAAAAAACCTGCATTGATACAAACAAAGACAATTAATTTGAGGTTCTTTCTCAAAGACTCTTTCCTACAAAAAAACATTGCGTTAAATCAACTTAAAAATGAAAAATTTCTTCCAAGAATTTAAAGAATTTGCTGTCAAAGGTAATTTAGTTGACCTCGCTATCGGGGTTATTATCGGTACGGCTTTTAATAAAATCGTTTCCTCGCTCGTCAAAGATATTATCATGCCACCGTTTGGGTTGGTGTTTGGTGAGGAAGGATTAGGTGATTATCGGTGGATATTAAAACCTGCCGTGAAAGATGGCGACAAAATAGTACAAGAAGCCGTCGCTATTAAATACGGTGAGTTTCTACAGGTAAGCATTGATTTTTTGATTGTTGCAATGACATTATTTGTAGTGATTCGTGCTATCAATGCGCTAAAAAGACAAGCTGAAGATGAGAAAGACACGACCGTTCCTACACCGAAGGACATTGAGCTATTATCGGAAATTCGGGACTTGTTAAAGGAACAGCAACCGAAGGTATGATTATTTCGGGTGTAAAAAACTGATTATCAATTTTTTACACCCGAAATGTATTTTAACATTAATTATTTTTAGTCACAACTAGCCGCTTAGTCTGATAACCTTGCGCGGTATGTAAAGCAACTAAATAAACGCCCGTTCGGAAAACGGATTGCTGCAAATCTATTTGCAATTGCTCTTGCCCTTCTTCAATGTTAATCGTATAAATAGTTTGTCCTAAATTATCATAAATAACCAAATAGTCAACTTCCTCACGCTCGCTGCCAAGTTGTACCGTTAACATCTCCGTTGCAGGATTAGGAAATAATTTCATCTCGGCAAAATGATCCTTTTTCTTCTCTGAACGATAACTTATTGCTGGCGGTAACAAAGGAATGCACGCCTCAATCGCAGCAGAAAAAGTAGCGCCCGCCTGCACGGTAAAACCTCCGTTTAAAGTAATACTGTTTCCTGCTTTAAGCATGACATTGCTACCGTTGGCTACGGTTCCAGTCGCAGTGATATTTTGCTGGGAGCGGTAAATTCCCGCAGCTATCGTACCCGTCAAATTATGTCCAGCTTCACAAACGCCACCAGCATTACCACCTGTACATATATTGAGTGACCAACTGGTTAATTGTCCAGTATCATCAGTTGCATTATCACTAATTTCTAACGTCCAAGTGCCATTCATTTCCTGACCATCAAAACTTGCTAAAACGTTTTGTGGCTGTTCTGTCGCCGCATCATTCACGGGACAATCGATGGCATTTGCCGCTTCGTCATCCAAAGTGATTGAAAAATTATCCATATCCTCACATTGAGCAGTAAATAAAACAACTCGGGTATTATTAGGACTCACCAAAGTGACCGTTAAATCTTCCATATAAGTATGCGTTCCCGTCAAGGTAATATTCAAATCAGAAATCGTCCCCATCGCAGCTACGTTCAAAGTAGAGCTTACCGTTGTATTATCGACGATATTTTCGGGTACATCCGTAGCAGGGTAATCCGTACAAACTTCTCCACCACCACCGCCAGGATCGCCCGTTACGGTGATGCTTGTATAGTTGCTACTGAAATTCGCACAATTTGCACTCACAATTTGCCCAACCGTTTGTCCTACGAAATTAGCTGGATTAACGATATCTGGAGGCGCATTAGCTGATTTATAAGAAACGCCATATACTTGATAATTACCAGAAGGCAGCGTAGTAAAATTAGCATCATTACTAACTTGTACAATACTTCCGTTTGCCGTATTGACGGCTGCATAAGTATAGGCGTAACCACCAGCGGGAGCAGTTTGCGTATTCGCATCGTAGAATTTACCCCCAATACTAGAAGAAAGGCTAACGTTACAAGTCGTTGCAGTCGCATCTACCCACGGAAAGAACACCATATTATAAGTCGTACCAGCGGTGAGATTGACCACTATATTTTCAGTTTGACTTGGACCAGCGGTAGTATTAGAAGCAACAAAATTTGTACACGAACTGGTCGGATTATATGTACCATCATAAAGCACCATAAAGCCTTCGAATAATCCTCCCACAAAACGTGGATTGATAGTATATTCACCCGTCCGATCTACTTTGACGGATTGTATTTTATAAGGCAAATTAAATCCAGTAACCGTACAGCCTGTACCATTTTGCATGAATTCCGCTGGTCTGCCCATAGGGTCATTGGCGACCACATTGACGGTAAAATCATTTAGTACTTTAGCATATGCTGGAGTTGGATTTAAATCTAAACCTGCATCGCCTGGATCAACTGTAATGCTTGATGTAGGCGTAATCACATGACCAATAACCGCACAAACGGAATTGATCGTAAAATCCTGATTGGAAATATCGAAAAAACGCAAGTTTTCATAACTATCACATTCTACTCTTATCCGCGCCTGTCCAGTAGCAGGAATAGAATTGGGTAAGATAAACGTATGCGTGCCGTCATTCGTTGTACCATCAGCCAAGGTATAAGGATAAGTTACACCGCCATCAGTTGAAAGCATGATGTCTACTACTGCACAGCTGATTGGCGCATTCCGCGTGCCTGCTTCTGACCAATTTACGGTAACATTTTGTCCCGTTGTCCAAGTTTCAGTGCCAGCATTAGGCGCCGTTACTGCGAAAGGTCCAGTATTGACGACCGTCACTTTTATATCATCGGAATTGATTCCACTCGCATTAATCATCGTTCCATTCAAATCGTATTTATGATTATCATTAACAGTAACCCGGATATTCATATCACGCGCTTGGGTGGGTAAACTTTCTTGGGTGGTACGGTAATTATTGGCGATCACATCGGCAATTTTGGGGATCGTTCGACTAGCTTCCGTTGTTGGGGCAAATCGCATAAATAAAGGCCCTTGCGAATCATCAGGTACTGGTGAAGCCTGCTGTATTCCACGATCCAATTGATCCCAAGCATAGGTCAATATATCCCCATTATCGGGATCGTTAGCCGTGGCTTTCATCACAAATGGCGTGCTGATCGGAATTGCCCGATCTGGGCCTGCACTCACCGTTGGAATGGTGTTTCCTGTATTGATTTTAGTTCCCGCATTTGCCTCGGTCGTCAATAAATGATTAGCGAGGGAGTGAAAAGAACTACTATGCGCGTATGGTTGTTGATTCCCACCTTGGATAGACCAGTTACCACCCGAAAGTTCATAATTATTATTACCACCATTACTGATAGTATGCGATTGGCTAAATTGGTGTCCGATCTCATGTCGCGTAATGGCAATATTCGGTGGCCCCGAAATTCCTCCTTTAAAATATCCTGCGCAGCCTCCACCACTATTGGGATAGAGCATAAAAATGTGGCTGATATCGTAGTTAGCCGCACCAATTCGAGTATCAATTTCGCCTGCTTGAGCATTGTAAAGTGCTCCATCTCCATTACATGGACTAGCATTTGCGGGAAGCGTTGGCCAAGGATCGGTATTCGGATCACCAAAGACTAAAATGTCATTATTGGGAATTAAAGTAAATCGGACACAGTATTCACGCCCGTAAGTTGCATTGAGTTCATCAATCCAAGTATTAATATAGGCTTGAGCATTAGCCACTCCACCGACGGACTGGGTATATTCGCCTGTGCAAGAAACTGCGAGTCGAAGATCGCGCAATTGAGTCCCGCGCGTTAAATTTGTTCCAATAAAAGGTGCTGGATTATTTTGTGCTACTAACAGATTTGCGATGATGAGCAGTATCAGCGAATAAAGGAATTTATTCATAATTTTACGACTTAAATAGGTTAAACAATAATAATTTGGTTCGATTGGATGCTACAAAATAGAATGAATATTAGCTCCAGCGAAATGTTTCTAACCCAACGTTATGTATTGATTACCCAACAGTGCTTTTTACTTTCCGAACGTTGTTTTTAGCTAATATTCGTCCGTAACCGACTAAAATATGTATTTAATCGTTAATCAATCGGACTGATAATTGCGTTTTTACTAAAGTTCAACTTGTATAAGTGAGTAGATGGACAAAATTGTTTTATTGTTAAATTGTAGCAAATAGTTCATAACGAGCTGTTTATATATTGAGACCAGCAGTTTCTCGTGTTTCAAACAATCAATCTAAAAAAATCAAGCACTTACTCGGCGGGTGGCAGGTATTGTACTGTCCGAGCGGAGCGAGTTTACAATTCTAGAATTTTTGGTTACTTTTTTTTCAATAAAAAAAGTAACCATACTCTAGCAACTGTATAAATATTATCGCTTTTCAAGGAAAAGTTTCACACGAGAAATCGCTGAATTAAGACTTGTACTAACGGATGACGGTATGATACGTAAATCTACTTATTCCCGAAATAGTGTAACTACTTCAAATTATTAATTATTTCGGCGTTCCCAAGGCAACACAAATTAATGCATTTATATTTAGTATTCATACTTTTTTTGATTTCTTTCACTACAGTGCAATCACAAGTCGTGATCAATGAAATCTGTTCGGCAAACGAAGAAAATTTGCTCGACCAGTTTGGAGAAGCGAGCGACTGGATTGAGCTATACAATATTGATAATCAATCCATTAACTTAGCTGATTATCATCTATCTGACGATGAAAGTGGCTTTTTAGATTGGCAATTTCCTGCTATTGAAGTCCCTGCTCAATCCTTTCTAATTGTCTTTGCTTCCAATCGTGATCTAGCAGATTTAACCCAGCCACATACCGATTTCAAATTGAGTAAATCAGGCGAAAAAGTAACGCTCTCGGATGCGAATGGGAATATCGTAGATCAAGTTTTAACGCCGCCGCTAAAAGACGACGTAACTTACGGGCGCGTCGAGAATGGTAGCACAGAATGGGCATATTTTGACTCCCCTACTCCAGCAGCTTCTAATAATGGCGCGGAACAAACGAGTCGCGCAGCAGTTCCCATTTTTTCTGAAACGAACCAATTTCATACGGCTACTTTTGAGTTAGACTTGACTTGTACAGGTGAAGAATGTATCATTTATTACACCACCGACGGCAGCGAACCAACGGATGATTCGCCCGTTTGGGAATCACCTCTACGCATTGAAAAAAATACAGTTATCCGTGCTTTTGTAGATGCTAAAGGACAGTTAGATTCAAAAATAGTAAGCCGTACTTTCTTTATCAATGCGCAACACGACTTGCCCATAATCGCGTTGAGTACCGAATCGGCTTTGTTGTTCGATGAAGAAACGGGGCTTTTTGAAAAAGGTCCAAATGCCGATCCTGATTGGCCCTTTTTGGGCGCAAATTTTTGGAATACTACGGAAATTCCCGTTGCCATAGAATATTTTAAAAATGAAACCTTAGTTGCAGATTTTCATATTGGTGCGAAGATGCACGGTGGACGCGGCGCACGTACTCGCGCACAAAAACCCATGCGTTTATTGGCAGAACATCAATATGGCGTTGATAAAGTCGATTATAAATTTTTCCCCGATAAGGAAATTAGTAGCTTTGAGCGCATTGTGTTACGTAATGCTAGCGGGGATTTTAATGCGGCAAATTTTCGGGATGGCTATTTAGCGCGTCTGTTTAATCGGTCAGAAGTTGACTTGGATTTATTGGCGTATCAACCCGCTGCTTGGTACATCAATGGAGAATATTATGGCATGATTAGCATTCGGGAGAAGAGTGATGAATTTTGGGTGGAAGATAATTATGGGATTCCTGCGAATCAGATTGATGTATTAGAAGAAGATTCGTTAGTCGTGGTCGGTGATTTTGAAAAATTTGATGAACATTATGCGTTCACACAGGATAATGATTTAGCGCAAGCGGAAAATTTCACTACCGCTGCCTCTTTTTTTGATACTAAAAATATTGCCGATTATTTCGCCCTCCACTCCGCCGTAAATAGTGCCGATTGGCTACACAATAATATCAAATACTGGCGTGAACGAAGCGAAGAAGGCAAGTGGCGCTATCTTTCTTTCGATATGGACATCGCGATGGCGCGCCACGGTTGGACAGCAATTGACATAGATGTTTTTGGTAATAAAATGCTCCGCGATTATGATGGTCAGAATCGGCACGTCAATATTTTAACGGCACTATTAACCAATGAAAATTATCGCAATTACTTCGCTAATCGCTATTGTGATTTACTAAATACCGTATTGCGACCTGAAATTTTTGCGGAAACGACGCGAGCGATGAAGGATGAAATTCAATCCGAGATGGTACGGCATTTTCAGCGTTGGGATAACTGTTATGAATGTTATAGTTACGAATATTGGGATGAAGACCAGACCGTAAAAGCCATTGAATTTGCGGAGCAGCGCGCGCCCGTCGCTCGCGAGTATGTGCGCGAATATTTTAATTTAGAAAATGAAGTTTTATTAGAATTGGATGTCTTTCCTACTTATGCGGGTCGCATTCAAATTAATACCATCAAGCCCGATGAATTGCCATGGAATGGCTATTATTTAAATGGTATTCCCGTGCAACTAACCGCGATTCCCAATCCTGGTTTTGAATTTCAACATTGGCAATCGGAACAGGCAATTCCTACAGAAAATAGTCAACAAAGTATCGAATTGAACTTTTCAACGGATGATAAAATTATCGCTTATTTTGATGGTGAATTTGCGGGTTTAAATGCGAATATTTCTCCTAACCCCTTGACAAACGATGACTTATCTGTAAATTTCGTTTTACCACAACCTTTAGCTGTTGATTTTGAATTGTATAGCGCAGATGGAAAATTGGTGCAGCAATTCGCAGAAAGAACATTGGAAGGTGGCGCACAGCGCGTAGATTTAACCACGGAAAACTTAGCGAAAGGGATGTATTTTTTAACAATCAATGGCGGAGAGTTGAAGGAGACGGTGAAGTTTGTTAAGCTTTAATCGGGTGGATGCAAATTTTGATTAAATAATGCTCGCCGAAGATTAACTAAACCTGATCTATTCAATTGCAAACGATTGACTGTTGCCCGACCAGTATCTGTAATTCCAAGAATTAACGTATAATCTCCACTCCACTGAAAATGAGTATTCCACAGCTGAGTTCGTGGATTGAAAAGAGGGGCATTTATCCCTGTTATTGGATCAATTGCATTGATGGAAGTATATTTACGATTATTACAAGCTTGACAGCAAAATGCCAAATTTGATAAATTATCATTGCCTCCTTTAGACTGTGGATCTATATGGTCAACAGAAAAATCGTCGCCCGAAAACATCTTTTGCGCTTTGCAATACTCACAATAATACTTTGCTCTAGCTGCAACAAATGCTTTTATTTTCTTAGTAATTTTAGCCATGTTTTCGGGGTTGAATTCCTAGTTCCCCCATCAAAGTGGCTAAAGTTACCTCGCGGATTTCTGCTAGTTTAATCAAGTTTTGGATGCGCTCCACATTAGCGTTTTCTACTAAATCTGATAGCTGTATTAATTCTTCTAGTTCTAATTTGGAAATAGAGTGTCCCTCTCTTTTTTGAATTAAACAACTATACCTCTGCCATTTTTCATCTGAAATTCCTAAATGAATCTTTTCTAGTAAGTTTTTTTCTTGTTGAGCCAAATCATTATCAACAGTAGATGCTTGCCCAAGTTGCTGTTGTAGAATTTTGGTAATAAAATACTCTGGCTCAACTCCGATTTGCGCAGCATTATTTATTAACTGCCGCTCCAAGTCTGGATTTAATTGAATAGTAAGTGCCATAAAATTTAGTTTTCTCTTTAAATTAGTACTTCAATATAAGAGAATTATTTTAAATTTACTACATCTTAAAACAAATAATTTATATTCAATTGTTTCCATCATGGCACAACACACCTACCAAACTAATCTCCGCTGGACAG
>JBGCES010000319.1:0-2994 GCA_045106545.1 Saprospiraceae bacterium | reverse complement strand
TATTTACGAGCGCGTGGTTGAGTGCGCCACTAATTGAAAAAGCGGGTAGCGAACATCAAAAAACGGAACTGCTTTCGGCAATTGCTGATGGTAATTTATTGGTCACCGTAGCGATTGACGAAGGCAAACACCACCGTCCATTGCAAACTGCGATGACCGCGAAAAAAGACGGCGAGAAGTATTATTTGAACTGCAACAAAGCCTTCGAGTTGGATGGAAATGTCGCCGATAAAATCGTCGTCGTAGCGCGTACTAATGGTCAGAAAGGCGAAGCAAAAGGCATTAGTTTATTCTTAGTCAATGCGGATGCAACTGGTTTAACTATCGAGAAAAAAACGATGATGGATAGCCGCAATGCGGCTAAAATGCAATTTGAATACGTGGCAGCGGAGTTGATTAAAGAAGACGCTTACACGGAATTGGTAGAAGCATTGGACATTGCACGGATTGGTTTAGCAGCGGAGATGCTAGGTTCGATGCAAGAAGCATTTGAACGTACAATCGCCTATTTAAAAGAACGCAAACAATTTGGTGTTCCCATCGGTGTTTTCCAAGGTTTGCAGCACCGCGCCGCTTGGATGTTTTGCGAAATTGAACAATGTAAGTCTTTGGTAATCAAATCATTGCAAGCCATTGATAAAGGTAGTAAAAGACTACCTGCAATGGCAAGTATGACTAAAGCAAAAGTAGGCGAAACGCTCAAAAACGTCAGCAATGAAGCCGTTCAAATGTACGGCGGTATCGGCGTAACGGACGATGAAGAAATTGGTTTCTTTATGAAACGGGCGCGCGTGGCGCAGCGGACTTTGGGTGATGCAAATTATCATTTGGATCGCTTTGCTAGTCTCAATGGATTTTAGACTAGGTGTAGAGTAAAAGGCTAAGAGTAAGCTGTTCAAAATATTAAAATATTTCCTACGCATTTTTAATAAACGCGGAATTTTTCAGCTCTAGCACGCACACAGCTTAGTTTTTAAGTCGCGGAGCATTTTTTCTTGCGAAAAAAATTAAGCAGAATCCGCGGAAAAATGCAGCGTATAAATTTTAACCAATGCTGGATATTTTGAACAGCCCATACTAAATGTAAAGGGGCACTTTTGACGTAAACGATTTTCGTATTCACGTCAAAAGTGCCCCTTCGTCTTTTACCCTTTACCTTTCACCCAAAACAAATAATCCCCAGCGACAGATGACCGCTGAGGATTATTTTCGAAAGTTATACTTCTCGCGAAGCACTACAAACTTATACAAAAGCAAAAGGTTGCTCCTGCGATTGTATGTATTAAGACAACACGCAGTTTACGGTTGAATTGTTCATATTGCTTTTCTGTAGAAGCATAACTCTTGTCATAGATAAATTCATGATACCTCCTTTTGTTTAGTGAGGAAATTCCCTACGCGCTTGCGGGCGATGGGTTGTGCCACTTGCACGATGCTAATATAGAATAAATTCTCAATAATGGCTAATTTTTTTTGCCACCAGTCCATTTTATGACATTCCTTCAAATATCAATTCCAGATTGAATGTGTTATTCATAAGAGAGCGTACGGGACTCGAACCCGCAGTTTCGTGAGTGATGGCACGCTGTTTTTCCATTAAACTAACGCTCGTCCTTATATCTTCAATATGGGTAAAAGTTGTTCAAAGGTAGTGTAATACAGTTCAAAGGTAGTAGTAAACAACTTTTAAACTACTTCTTTCACCAATCAACTGCCACATAATTTTTTAATAATTGACCTACGAAGTTAGTTTTATTTTCTAAATTTTCGTGAATCGGATGTAGGATTCTTGCCGCACCATCTACCGAATCTAAGGGTGGAATATAGCCCTTCGCAAATTGTCTTTTTCGTAGTTCCTCATTCGCGCCTGTACTTACCCATCCAACGTCAACACTGTTCATAAAAATTCCCCGATTGGCAAAATCTTTTGCGGAAGTTCGGGTCAGCATATTCAATGCCGCTTTAGTCATATTAGTATGCGGATGAAAAGCGGTTTTATTGCCGTAGCTGAATTGTCCTTCGGAAGAAGTCACGTTGATAATGAAACGACTCGCAAAAGACGACTTTTCCAGCAGCGGATTCAATTCACGAATGAGCAAATAAGGCGAAATGTGATTGATTAAATTGACTTCTAATAATTCGTAAGTAGAAATATTTTCCAGCTTGGTGTTCCAACTATTTTCGCTCCGCAAATCAACGGGTTGTCCGAAGCGATTTAGTGCCAATTCATTAAAATCAGTCGTTGCAGATGGAAGTTCTAGCGTTTTTAAAACGGAAGTTAAATTAGCTGTAATTAATTGATTGTCAGCATATTGCCCTAATAAATTCTGCTCTTTTTGTACTAATGGCATATAATAGTCGTCCGTATATTGTATGGTTTGCGCAGCATTATTAATTAAAATATCCAAAGTGGAATTTCGCTTTTTATAATCTGCGATAAATTGATTGACCGCTGCCAGATTGCGCAAATCCAAGCCATAAATCCACAGTCGATCTTGCCACTTTTCATAATCTACTTCGCACTGATATTGCTGTAAAGCAAGCGCAGGAAAACGGGTCGTGATCGTCACTTCTGCTCCGCTACGTAACAGTTTTAAAGCCGTCGCATAGCCAATCTTTACCCGTCCGCCCGTTAAAATCACTTTACGACCTGATAAGTCTAGTTGCAAGGAACGCATTTGGTAATTTTTTTCCGCGCAAGCGGGACATAAGCGATGATAAAAGGAATGAATTTGGCAATATTGCTGTTGGCAGATGTAGCAATTACGCAGGCTATTTACCGACCGATAAATAATTGCAGACGCTGACTTTTCTTCGTGGGCAAACAAAGTCGTATTTTCCAGCGCATTTTTGGCAATTTGACTTTGTTGTAAAACGGCAATATCCGCCGCACGTTGCGCCTGACGCTGATTTGTCGGTTGTTTTTGCTGCTTTTTGGCCGTTTTATAAATTTTCGCAATTAAGCCGCTAAATTTCTGATTATCAGGATTTTGC
>JBGCES010000318.1:0-2471 GCA_045106545.1 Saprospiraceae bacterium | reverse complement strand
CACCCACTGGCACGGTGCGCACGTACCGACTTTTGCCGATGGTGGGCCACATCAGCGTATTAATCCTGATGCGAAATGGTCTTTTGATATTCAGGTCAAAGATAAATCAGCTACTATGTGGTATCACCCTCACTTAATGGGCAAAACCTATGAACACGTACAAATGGGGCTATCGGGAATGCTTTACGTAGATGACCCGCCAGCGGGCGATGACGATCCCATTTTGGTACAATTACATGAAATACTACCCCACGATTACGCTATTAATGATTTTCCCATCATTCTCCAAACTAAGAAATTTTACAATTGTGGTGAAGAAGATGAACCAGAACAGATTTTTACCGAAGGATTTAAGAAAGACTATCAATTTATGGTAAATGGGACGATGAATCCTTATCTCGAAGTACCTGCTTCCATGGTTCGTTTACGTTTATTAAACGGAGATGCAAAATTTGCTTTTAGCTTAAATCTTGGCAATGAAGACAATAGCCAAACCGAAGATTTTGAATTGATTGCTACCGATGCAGGTTATACGGATCGCTCTTATTCTTTACCCAATATCATGATGTCACCCGGCGAGCGGACAGAGTGGCTAGTAGACTTTCGCGGGCGAGCAGGAGACACACTATATCTGCATAATGTCGTTAGCGATACCGTCCGTTTTATTCCCAATATTATTGGCTCAAAGAAGAAAAATGGACGCGATGTGAACTTGCTGCAAATTATCGTAACCGAAGACCAAGCAGCCATATCTCCCATTATTGCTTTTCCCATTTCACTACATCCGCAGGAGATTCCAGCATTTGATGAAAATACCAAGGAACGAATCAAAGTATTTGAATTTACTGATTTCACGGTGGGTGTAGAAGTCAATCCACGTCCCGTTTTCGATTCTTTAACCAACGAGTGTAAAATTGTTACTGATATTAATGAAAAAAATGTTTTTAGCATTGATAATACCCTCATGGATATGACGATTGTCAACGATACCGTCATGCTCGGAGATACCGAAATCTGGACGATTAAAAACGAAACCAACGACGGACATCCATTTCATATCCATGATATTCATTTTCATGTGACTAAAGTATTAGATAAAGATGGTAATGAAATAGATCCCGCAACCCGCCCTGCAATTTTTGCGGGACCGAAAGATAATGTGCTCGTAGAACCCGGTTGGACACTGAGTTTCGTTACCCAGTTTAATGATTTTGGGACGCCCATCGCACCTCAGAATTCTTATATGTATCACTGCCATATTCTTCCACACGAGGATCGAGGCATGATGGGGCAATTTGTGGTGTGGGATGGTTCTGTGCCTACCAATACCGAAGAAACTGTGACCACAGAATTATCTGTATTTCCTAATCCCGCTACCAATATGCTATTTATCGAAGGGGAAAGTACGCAAGAAAGTGAATTGCGTATTTATGATTTGCAGGGACGTTTGTTGCAAAGTCAGCAATTTGCACCGTTTAGCGGACAGCAAGCAGTGGATGTAAGTCAATTGAGTAAGGGAATGCTGTTTTTGGAGTGGATTAGCGGAGAGCAGCGAGCGGTGAGTAAAGTGGTGTTGGAGCGGTAAAATTATTAGTCTTTTTTAGAAAAGATAGCCAAAATAGTCTAAATCTTTTTGGCAGTATTGCTGAATTAGCTTTTGACTATTGTTGGTAAAATACAGCCGATAATCCTTCGTGTAAGTTTCATTAATGTGTGGAATGGAAGAGATGGTTTTGCCAAACTTACGAAATAGATAATTTACTTCAAATGCGTAATTTTCAAATTTTGCAAAATAATCGCAGTGATTTCGACCTTGCTTGTCAATAAAATAATCGATTTGATTAAGCAATAAGTAATCGTCAAAAATAGTGCTTTCAGTAGCAACTAAATTTTCGTATAGAAATCGTTCGAAGCCCTTTTTGAGATCAATTTCATTTTGAGTTTGATGTTTATTTAAGAGTAAATACCAAGATAATATACGTGACCAAGGATTGCGCACAAAACCAAAAGTAAAGTGATCTAAATAATGCTCCCAAAAATCAGGAGTAGTCGTTTTAGCATTATCGTGTTCTGATAATTGTTGAACTTCTCTTTGAAAAACTTCATGGAGTAAACGACCAAAAGAAGCGCCGCCCGTACGATGAATGTGAATAAAAACGAATTGATGTTCAAACGAAATAATCATAGTAGCAAAGCTAAAAAATAATTTGCCGCTATCAAGGATAGAACAATTTTTAAGTAAATGAACGAAGGTGATCAAAAATTACTCAAAAAAATCACTCGTTTTTTAACGACGATTGGCTTGGAAGTTAAAGAACATCCAATTACAGGAACTACTTTTTTGCCTGGTTTAAAGATAGTAGCGGGGCGGCTTTGGGTAGATACGGAACAGCTTCGGCATGTAGGAGATGTCTTACACGAAGCGGGTCATATTGCACTAGAGCCTCCAGCAGTTCGACCAACATTGGATG
>JBGCES010000317.1:0-2415 GCA_045106545.1 Saprospiraceae bacterium | reverse complement strand
TCACAACTGCTAAATGATAAAGGAAGACATAGAAGTCAAGCAATGGAGGAGAAACTAGCTTATTTTAAGCCCTTTTGCTTGTGAGACAACAATGTGTCTGATTTTGGATAGAAAGTTTCTCAAAAGACTTTATATCAACTTCAAATCAAAAAAAGTAGTAGTTTGAGAACTAGAATAGCGAAAAAGCAGTATAATTTGGATAGAAACAGCAATTTATAACGTTACAAATTTATAAAATGATAGTTGAATGATTTGATTTAGCTATCAAAGCAATCACGATAATTAGACTCATCAGTATTGAATAGCCTGAAACGCTATGAATAAAGCCTCAAGCTAAACGAATTTAAAAAACTTACACATTAACGTTATGAAATGAATTCGATACTGCAAAATAGCTCTCAAAGCTTCTACTTAGCAAATCTATAAGCCATCACGAAATTCTATTTTATAAATTTATCACGTGATAAATTTATAAAATCTGATTCCGATATTTTAATCCGATCATTTTACAACGTTGTAATTTTATTAATTTATAACGTGCAGTTATATAATTTTACAACTCACAATATCATAACGTTACAATTTTATAACGTTATAAAATGCAATAGCAGATTTATAAATTTATAACGTTACCAATTTATAAATTGAATGCTAGAATAGAGTAGGGGAAGATGAATAGAATAGGAGAGATAAATACAGCTTTATAACGTCAGCATTTTACAACGTTACAAAATGCTAAAATTAAAAAAGGTTGCCAAATAAATGACAACCTTAGAGATAAACATTATCAAGATAATAGTAATAATATCTTTAAGCGAACTTATTGATCAGACATTGGACTGATACCATTGTTCACATTTACTTTTTACATTGCGCTGGATAGATTGTTGGTGCTTATTGACATCAAAGGTTTGTCCAGCTTGCTTAAATAAGTCTCGAAAGCTTTCAACCACCTCTTGAGTAATTTGCTCATATTCATCAGCATATTCCAAACTAAACACCTCCAAATCAAACGGTTCTTTATTGTTTTTTTGAACAGGTTTTTCATTACCCGTAGTCACTTTTTTCAATTGCTCCCGCACTGCTTTTTGCTGTGGTGAATCTTCGATAGGGTAGAGGTCAACCTGCCCAGCAGTCCGTGCGTCTCTTTCTTTGTCCGTCATCCGAAACTTGAGCGCAATCATCGCTTCATAATTGCGGGCGTGTAAATTAGGTTCAGTTAGCCGACCGTTTTTCCACCAACTGACAAATGCACCCGCAACTTCCTTCGCTTTCGTTCTTTTGATAAAAAATTGCCAGACAATCTTCAAATAAACATCTTCAAAGCCCCGAATCGGTTCGTAGCCCAGTTTTTCATGTGCCAATACTTTATCGACAATAAAAGCTTTGTTGACACTTTTCTCCGCTAAAAATTCATAAGCCTTACGCTGCCACTGAGACAAATCTTGCAACTTACGCTGATGGGCAGAACTTACTTTTGATTCTTTATTAGTGGAAGGTTTTTTAGCATACTCTGATTTAGCCTTTGGTGCTGTTGTTTTGCCTGATTCTTTAGTCAAAGGAATGCCAGAAGTAAGCTGTAGCGGCTTCGGTGTCTTACGAGGTGTATTTTCAAAAATATCAAACCGCAAAGAAAGAATACGTTTACCTTCTTTTCGATGCGCGATAAATGTAAAACGAATATCTGTGTATTTTTCTAATTCTTTTTGCGCCGTAAGTAGCACACACCGTTTGAATTCGTAATATTCTGGATACTTATCTTTGATCCCCAAATAAAATTTTAAATCCTCAATGGAAAAAACAACGTGCCCTTTGAATTGGTGCCGTTTCAGAATTTCATAAATCCGCGTCGAATGGCTATTGAGGTAAACGATGTTGCGGACATTGTACTTGGTAAAATGTTCTTTCAATTGCAACAGGTATCCCCGCAATTCGCGCGAAAAAGTAAAGCTGAATTCCTCAGACGACCGATTGAACTTCAATCGAGTAATCCAAACAACTTGAATATCATCATCGCCGTCCAAAAAACGAATCGGCTCACTGTTGAGGTTATTCATCATTTTGAAGACATCATTGCGATTAGCAATGCGACGCCGACCATCGAAGTTGAGTAACTTGGCGATGTCCTTGTAGTGCATCGTGTATTCGTGAAAGTCCGTATCACGCTGCGAGATCTGCGAAATGAGATACAGAATGAAAAACTGCTCCCGACTACCCAACCGATAGGAGGTCTCAATCAGCCGATTGGACTTCACTACGGGCATTGGCTTGTACATCTTATCGTCCATAAAAGAAGTTGCTTAATTCTAAGTACTTAGAAGCTGTTTTAAAACTTCTGCTGGTCTGCAAACTTGTCTTTTTCGCCAGTACTTCGTTAAGAAATTAGTCGTTTAAAAGGACTATACTTCTAATTTC
>JBGCES010000316.1:0-2099 GCA_045106545.1 Saprospiraceae bacterium | reverse complement strand
ACCTATCTAGCAGCGATTGACCACTTAGATTATTTAAAAAATATGGGTATCAATGCGATTCATGTGATGCCCGTTTCTGAATTTGAAGGGAATAGTAGTTGGGGGTATAATCCTAATTTCTACTTTGCTCCTGATAAGTATTATGGTACAAAAAATGATTTGAAAAAGTTTATTGATGAATGTCATAAACTTGAAATTCAAGTGTTCAACGATTTGGTTTTGAATCATTCTTTCCATTCCAATGTGATGGTAAAAATGTTTCAAGAGACGAGCTCCATTGCTCCTTCTACTGAAAACCCTTGGTTGAATAACGCACATAAAATGGTACGTAATACTGCTGGTCACTGGGGGGCAGATTGGAACCACGAAAGCGAGCATACGCAAGAGATGATTGATCGGGCACTAGATTTCTGGTTGCAAGAATATAACTTTGACGGTTATCGTTTTGATTTTACCAAAGGCTTCGGTCAGACCAATCCAGAGGATTTTCCACAAGGGGATGATTGGGCAAGTGCTTATAACCAAGCAAGAGTTGATTTATTAGAACGGATGGTAGATGGGATGTGGGCGCGAAATCCTGGTTCAGTGGCAATTTTTGAACACTTAGCTAATGCTACGGAAGACAAAGCGTTGGCAGATGAAGGTATCTTGATGTGGAGTGGAGTAGGGCACCACAATGATATGAAAGGCTTTATTATGGGTTGGCCCAATGATAATCGGGATATTTACAATTCAGGTATTTATAATGCCAGTGGACGAAATTTCGATTTACAAAATTGGATGTCCTACATGGAAAGCCATGACGAAGAACGCCTTGCGTATGAATTAATGCAGTTTGGAAATGGCATTGCGACCGAAATCGATGAAGAAGTAAAATTGGCTAAGACAATTGATCGCCTAAAAATTGGAGCAGCATTTAATATGCTTTTTCCTGGACCGCGTATGATTTGGCAGTTTGGTGAATTAGGCTATGACTATAGTATTAATTTCAATGGTAGAACGGGAGAGAAGCCCGTACGTTGGGATTACTTCCAAGATGCTAAGCGCAAAGAATTATATGACTTATATTCAACGCTTTTAAATATTCGCAACAATCACTATTCTGTGTACAACGATATTAATTATCGTAATATCGGAGCAGGACAAGAAGCCATTTCCACTCCGCGCGTTATGCAGTTATCGAGTGGAATAGCTGATAATCATTCCGAATCAGTCATCGTAATTGCTAACCTAGACCCAAATGCTCAGCAAACAACTACGCCTAATTATCCTGTAGCAGGTACTTGGTATAAATATAACGGTGATCCAAGTATAGATGGCACAACCTACACCGTTAATAATACGAGCGATACCTACACGTTACAACCCTCAGAAACATTAGTATTAACTAATTTCCAAGTACAATTTCCCGCAGCACTAGCGGTAGCAGGATTGACTTTTAATGGCAAAGTTGAAAACGGCCATGCGCAGTTAAATTGGAACACTCAATCTGAAATTGATAACCACGGTTTTTACATCGAGAAATCATTGGATGGCGAGCAGTTTGCAGATTTACAGTTTGTCACAGGTCAAGGAACAACCACCAAAACACAATTTTATCAATTTTCAGATAATAAATTTAAAACAGCGGCTTACTACCGTTTACGGCAAGTAGATTTGGCTGGAAAAGTAACCTACTCAAACGTTGTATATTTGCAAGCAAATGCTACTCAAACGCCACAATTTTCACTCGCACCTAATCCGTGGACTAATGATAGCCAATTACAACTTGATCAGACTGCTACAGGTATGATTACTTTGGAATTGGTAAATACGGCTGGAGTTGTCCTACAACGAAGTCAAGGCGACTTAACTCAAGTAAATGCTGATTTACGCAAGTCATTACAGCAAGCGACAACGGGGACTTATTTCGCACGCGTTTTTAATGCGGGCAAAGTGCAAGTGTTGCGGATAGTTCGCTAACATTTATTCTTCTCTTGATTAACAATTGCCCAATTCTTAGTAACGATCAAAGAATAAGTTACTCAAGCTGGACAGTGTATAGTTTTTCTCAGTTTACTTCCTTTGGGCGTGAGATCGCTTCGCTAAGTGTCGTTTGA